>MQUF01000023.1 GCA_001914235.1 Desulfobulbaceae bacterium DB1 | reverse complement strand
ATCCTATAACAAAAGCATATTTGACTTTATGTATCCTCAATCCGTGACGGAGTTGCAGTAAAAAGTGCCTATGTTGTCAATTAACGTGTTGAAATTTATATAAAAATATTGCAATATTCACCTGTCATAAAAACTCACTCAGCAGGTGAAAAAACATGAAACGCTTTATCCTCGAACAGTCTGACGACGAATTCTATACCAGCCACTCCGGATTGGCCCTGGTTGGGTTGTGCATAAACCGATACAGCGGGTTGCCATTGCAGATCAGCAAGAAAATGAAAGGCAATGATGTCATTTCACATACGGATATCGTCCGCAGCTTTCTCGGGCTTCTTTGCCTGGGCAAGAGCGATTATGAAGCCATTTCCGCCATGCGTGATGACACCTATTTCCAGCAATCCCTAGGGATTAAAAATGTTCCATCGGCAGAACGGCTGCGGCAGCGTCTTGATGAACATGCCGAACCACTTCTGCCGATCATCAAGGATTGCTCGGTGGCCATGCTGAAAAAAGGCGGGGTGCATTTCACTGCTCTTGACACCGGTCATGTTCCGCTCGATGCAGATGTTTTTCCCATGGACAACTCAAACACCAAAAAGGAAGGTGTGAGCCGTACCTATCACAACTACAACGGCTATGCCCCGATTGCCTCCTATCTCGGTCTTGAGGGCTGGTGCCTTGAGGTTGAGTTGCGCCCCGGCAGCCAACACAGCCAGGAAGGATTCGTGCCATACCTGAACCGGGTGATCGAGCGGGCCAAAACGCTGACCTCCAAGAAATTGCTGGTCCGCCTCGACTCCGCTCATGATGCGCTGGAGACCAGGCTTGCCCTGCGTGACCATAACAAGGTTTCCTACATCATCAAATGGAATCCGCGCCGGGAAAACACCAACGATTTATGCGCCAGGGCGTTTGCCGAAGGAGCAGTCACAGAGCCGCGTGCCGGGAAAAGAGTTGCCTTGCTCACCATCCGCAAGAACCAGGAGCATGAAGGGCAACACTACGGTTTCACCAAGGTGGTACGCGTCACGGAGCGGATCACTAACAAACACGGCCAGCTGCTGATTGTGCCGGATATGACCGTGGAAGGCTGGTGGACCAATCTTGACCTGCCTGCCCAGAAAATCATCAGCCTCTATGAAAACCATGGATTGAGCGAACAGTTTCACAGCGAATTCAAGTCTGATCTCGACCTTGAGCGGTTGCCCAGCGGCAAGTTCCGCACCAACGAGCTGATTATGGCCCTTGGCGCCTTTGCCTACAATATCCTTCGTCTTATCGGGCAACTGGGACTCCTCGGGGAACATTCACCTGTGCGGCATCCGGCAAAACGGCGACGGATAAAGACGGTCATCCAGGAGCTGATATACCGGGCCGCCAGATTGATCAGCAGCGGCAACAGACTCCGGTTGCGCTTCAGTTGTCATTGCCCGGCGTTTGCCGCATTTGCCGACGTGTACAACCGGTTGCTGCCAACAATTTAACGCCGTAGGGCAAGCAGACATGTCCAAGCAAAAAGGAGAAGTGCGCCTTGTAAACAGGATTTTTCGTCAGATTTTCAAGGATCGTCAACAATTATGCCGTAATCAGGTATAATCAGCAGCTTCGAGAGCTGCGCCAAACAAAAAAATGTGCGTCAGGAGCCAAATACTGCTTTTGCAGGATATGACGTCACTGATTCAGGAATTAAAACGCATAGCTGGAAGTCATCATATTACGATAAACCGGGAAACACTTTATTTTCAATGAAACTATCTGACTTCATAAAGAAAAATATTGACCTTTACCAAATTGAATACCGGGTGCATGCGACACGGAGAATGTTTCAAAGAAATATCTCGGAAGATGAAGTAGAATTTGTTCTCGTGCATGGAGAAATCATTGAAAATTATACTGATGATTTCCCTTTGCCGAGTGTTCTTGTCAACGGTTGCACCCCTGCAAAAAATAGATTGCATTTGGTTGTAGGAATCAACGATTCAGAAAAAATTATCGTCGTCATTACGGCATACAACCCAAGCGAAGAAAAGTGGGATATGAATTTCTCAAGGAGAAAAACAAAATGAAATGTGCGATCTGCAAAAACGGAACAACAGAAGATGGAGTAACGACAATTGTATTAGAACAAAATGATTTAACCTTGGTATTCAAAAATGTTCCGTCAAAAAATTGCACCAACTGTGGAGAAGAGTATATTTCCGCCGAGGTGAACAAAGCCGTTCTTCAACACGCAAGGAAAGAAAAAAAGAGGGGCGTAAAACTTGAACTTCTCGACTTCGCAGCGTAAACCCCAAAAAAGGGTGGTGCTTCGCTCGTGCTCCGTATCACCTGCAAAGCCTTTATTGATAAGGATAATCACGGGTTCGACTCCCGCCGCCTCCACCATTTAGAAAAGACAGACCCGTCCACGAACCGCGTCCGGTTATTGGGCGGGTTTTGTTCGCTGCGCTCCAAGCCGTTGTCCTGCATTTTTTCCTGCAACCGCTGTTCGGCGATCTGATGAACAGGGACGTTCGAATGCCGCGAAGCACAGGACGTGCGAGAGCGGCCTTCGGCAAACTGGTTGATACTCTTCATGATTCCGTCAAACAGATCGTTGATGTCCATGGTCGGTCGCTCCTCGTTGTGAATTCTTATTGCTTCCCCGCTTACTCGAAGTCTCCCCTTGGTCGCTTATCTACCGGAGAGACGGAGACAAAAACGCAGGACAGCGTTTTTGAACGCCTGCAAGGCGGCCCCGAAGGGGTGGAGCGCAGGGATGCGCGGAATAAAGTGTTGGGCGTCGGTTGAAATTTTTTTCGTGTCTGCTCCCATGGCCGTTACTTACCGGGTGACGGCTTGAAGTGTCGGGGGAATTTGAAATTACTGTGTTGGACGAGAATTTCAGTAAGGATTTCAAGGTCGCGCTTGACATTTGCGACTCCATGGATGATATATCAAGTGATAAATCGGGCGTTATGAATGGTGCGCCAGTACATCAGATAGATTCAGCAAGGAGAAATCCATTGGACGAGCAACACAGCATGGCGAGGCTGGTCCGCGAGCTTCGGCAGCTTACCGGTCTGACACAGGAAAAGTTCGCAGCCAGGCTCGGGGTGACCTTCCCCACGATCAACCGCTGGGAGAACGACCGCGCCAAGCCGTCGCCGCTGGCTCTGGAGAAGATCGAAAGCCTGCTGCGCAGCCTGGGGGACAAGGGCGAGGCCCTGCATAAAGCGTATTTTGAGAAGGAAGCCTAAGCACATGGCCCAGCTTGAACACATCGAAGCCATTGAAAAGCGGCTCTGGAGCGCGGCCGACACCCTGCGGGCCAATTCCAACTACGCCAGCAACGAATATTTCCTGCCGGTCATGGGCCTGGTCTTCCTGCGCCATGCCTACAGCCGTTTTCTGGGCGTCAAGGATGCCATCGAAGCGGGCCTGCCGACACGCGGCGGCAAGACCCGGCCGCTGACCAAGGAGGACTTCTCGCAGAAGAGCGCCATCTTCCTGCAGCCCAAGGCCCAGTTTGACACGCTGGTGGCCCTGCCCGACAGCGCCGACCGGGCCAAGGCGATTATCGACGCCATGGAGTCCATCGAGGCCGACTACGAGAACCTGCGCGGCGTGCTGCCCAAGAGCGAGTATCAGGAGCTCGACAACGGTGTGCTCGGTCAGCTGCTGCGCACCCTCAACCCCGAGGAGCTCAAGCGCGTTTCCGGCGATGTCTTCGGCCGCATCTACGAATACTTCCTGACCCAGTTCGCCGACCAGAAGGCCCACGACGGCGGTGAGTTCTTCACCCCGGTGTCGCTGGTCTCGCTGATCGCCAACGTCATCGAACCGGCGGGCGGCACGGTGCTCGACCCGGCCTGCGGCTCGGGCGGCATGTTCGTGCAGAGTGCCCGGGTGGTGGAGCGGCGGCACGAAAACCCCACCGAGAAGCTCACCTTCTACGGTCTGGAAAAGAACGCCACCACCATCCGCCTGGCCAAGATGAACCTGGCGGTGCACGGCCTCGAAGGGGACATCCAGAAATCGATCACCTATTACGAAGACCCCCACGAACTGCTGCGCAAGGCCGACTTCGTCATGGCCAATCCGCCCTTCAACGTGGACGAGATCGACGCCGACAAAATCAAGAGCGATCCGCGCCTGCCCTTCGGCCTGCCCGGCGTCAACAAGAAGGGCAAGGTCAGCAACGGCAACTACGTCTGGATCAGCTACTTCTACAGCTACCTGAACGAACAGGGGCGTGCCGGGTTTGTCATGTCCTCCCAGGCCTCCAGTGCCGGGCGCGACGAGGCCAAGGTGCGCCAGAAACTGGTGGAGACCGGCGACGTGGATGTCATGGTCGCCATCCGCTCCAACTTCTTCTACACCCGCACCGTCCCCTGCGAGCTCTGGTTCCTCAATCGCGCCAAGCCGGATAAGCCCGGCTCGCTATCGGAGATGAATGCAAGGAAGCAAGGAGGAAGCGACGAGACATACCAGACAGGTAGGCGAGGAGCTGACGACGCAGCTGACGCAGCAGGCGCTTCGAGAGCGAGCCGGGACAAGGTGCTGATGATCGACGCCCGTCACATCTATCGCAAGGTCACGCGCAAGATTTTCGACTTTTCCCCCGAGCAGGAGCAGAACCTGCTGGCCATCGTCTGGCTCTACCGGGGCGAGACCGGGCGTTATCTGGAGCTGGTCGCGGGCTACTGTCAACGCATGCTGGCCGAGGGCGCAGCCTGTTTCACGATGAAAGACGATGATGGCAAAACGGTCGAATCACTGCCGGATTTCATCGCTTCGCTTACCACGCTGCGCGGCAGTGTCGAACCCTTCCTCAAGACCTTGGCCATTGACGCATCCCACGTTGAGGCGTTGAAGGAGCTGGATGACGCCATCCCGCTGTTCAAGGCGGATGTGGAGGCCTTCCGCAAGACCGTCAGCGAACAGCAGGCGGCATGGGGACAACAGAAGACCACCAACGGCGAACTCAAGAAAGCCGTGGACCGCCTCGCAACTCTGGCCGAAACCAGCCGCGATCTGGTCAAACAGACCGACCTGCTCTACAAGCTCGCCTGCCGCCTGATTGAATCACTGGAGAACTCCCCTCGCCCCCTGGGAGAGGGGCCGGGGGTGAGGGGCGCGTTCAGCGCTGTCACCCGCGCCCGCAAGGCGGCCGACGAGGCCCGCGCCCTGGCCGTGGCACAGCTCAAGCAGGTGCGTTACTTCTGGAAACAGGCCCATTGGCTCACCGAACGCTTCCCCGAGGCGGAACTGCGCAATGTGGAAGGGCTGGTCAAACTGGTGGATCGGGCCGAGATCGAGGCCAATGACTGGAGCCTCACCCCCGGCCGCTATGTCGGCGTTGCCCCCGAAGAAGAGGACGAGGATTTCGACTTCGAAGAGGCCCTGCGCGACATCCATGTGGAACTGGAGGACCTGAACGCCGAGGCCGTGCAACTGGCCGCGACGATTAAAAGGAATTTTGAGGAACTGGGGGTATGAGCTGGGCAGACCGAAACCTTGGCGAATTGTGCAGCCTCATTACAGATGGTAAGCATGGCGATTGCAAAAACGAAGAAGGCTCCGGTTTCTTTTTCATTAGCTGCAAGGACGTCAAAGATGGCAGGCTGAATTACGACAATGCTCGACAAATAGTACGAACCGATTTCGCAGAAACCCATCGCCGGACCGATCTAAAGCCGGGCGATGTTTTGCTCACTAACAGCGGAACAATCGGCAGACTTGCAATTGCGCCCGATGACGACAAGACAGAAAGAACCACCTTCCAGAAGAGTGTTGCTGTACTCAAGCCAATCCGCGAACAGATAACGCCACATTTTCTGTATTATAAACTTACAGCGGAAAACACTCGGCTTATCAATTCTGCTGGAGGGGCCGCCCAAAAGAACCTACTGCTGGGAGAGTTACGGCGGTTCTCTATAAGAATTCCGCCTCTCGCAAAGCAAAGCAGCATCACTTCTGTCCTCTCCGCCTACGACGACCTGATCGAGAACAACCGGCGGCGGATTCAGTTGCTGGAGCAGGCGGCTCGGCTGCTCTACAAGGAATGGTTCGTCCACCTCCGCTTCCCCGGCCACGAACACACCCAAATCATCGACGGCGTGCCGGAGGGGTGGGAGAAAAAGCGGTTGGGAGCAATCGCCCCCTTGAAATACGGTAAAGCCCTGAAGAACGACGACCGCATACCTGGGCCGTTTCCGGTCTATGGTTCAAGCGGGATTGTTGGGACCCACGCAAAAGCCCTCGTACCTGGACCCACCGTCATCGTCGGCCGCAAAGGTAATGTCGGCAGCGTGTACTGGTCGCCGGACGATTGTCACCCTATAGATACGGTTTACTACATCGATTCGGAACACTGCTCTCTCTTCCTCTACTACGCCCTGCAGCAGATGACCTTCATCAGCACGGATGTTGCCGTTCCGGGCTTGAATCGCGATTTTGCCCATAGCCGTTTGCTGCTGGTCGCTGATCAGAAGATTCTGCGGTTGTTCGAGGATACGGTATCGCCGCTGCACCAGCAGATGGAACTGTTGAAGCGACAGAATGCCTCACTCGCCAAAGCCCGCGACCTCCTCCTGCCCAAACTGATGAATGGGGAGGTGGCGGTATGAGCAGTCTCAAGGCAATCGAAAAAAGGGTCTTTGAAGACCTGTTCGGGATGGCGAGCGGATATGTGCTCGACTTTTCGAACAATACGTTTGCCGAGTTTTTCCGTGAGACCGTCAATATCGACATCTACGCGCCAAAGTACGACTTCAACGGCGATTCCAAGGCCAAGCGGTTACGGGCGTTCTGGGAGACCGAATCGGATGCCTTGGTCGGCAAGGTCCTTACCGGATTGCTGGAGGTCTGGCAATACAACGCCGCCCGGAACGGGCAGACAAACGACTCTCCACAATACAAGCAGGCGGCGGGTATTGTCGCCCGGCTGACCGGCAAACAACCTGATCCGGTGGCCACCGAGCAGGAATTCCTGCATCGGCACTATCAGAACATCTCCATCAAGAACCTTTCTATTGACCCCAACCTGGTGCCGGTGCTGGAGTCCCGTTTGGCGGAGGCGCAGCATTGTCTTGCATCTGCTCCGCTGGCGACCATCTTTTTGTGCGGCAGCATCCTGGAAGGCATCCTGCTGGGCGTCGCCTTGCAAAAGCCCAAAGAGTTCAACCAGGCTGCCATCGCCGATTTATCAGGGGTGCGGAAATGAGCTGGCACGATAGGCGGATATCGCATTGTGGACTTGGTGGACTGAGTGGACCGGGTGGACGGAGCAATGGATGGAGGGCTCATGTCTGATTTGATCCCCAAGCATGGCGGTTACCGCAAACTGAAGAGCTTTCAGGTGGCGCAACTGGTTTACGATGTGACGGTTCGTTTTTGTGACCGGTACATTGATAAATTCAGCCGGACAAAGGATCAGATGGTGCAGGCGGCGCGGTCGGGCGTGCAGAATATCGCCGAGGGCTCGCAGGCTTCGGCGACCTCGAAAAAGACCGAACTTAAACTGACGCAGGTGGCGCGCGCCAGCTTGGAGGAGCTGAAGCTCGACTACGAAGATTTTTTGCGGCAGCGGAGGCTGGCGCAGTGGGAGCGGGAGAACCCGCTGCGACAGGCGTTGATCGACCGGCGGTGTGAGAGCGCCGATGAAGTGGCATCCTGGGTGGTGGAGATGGCGAAGAAAAGTGGACTTGGTGGACGGCATGGACAGAGTGGACATGACGCTGAAGCGTCCACCAGGTCCACGCCGTCCACCAAGTCCACCGATCTTTATCCCGAGCTTTCCGCCAACGCTGCGTTGGTGCTGTTGACGGTGGCCTGCTCGCTCCTCGACCGGCAGGTCGAACGGTTGGCGCAGGATTTTGAAAACGAAGGCGGTTTCACCGAGCGCCTGTACAAAGTTCGCAGCGCCAAGCGAAGGAGTGCGTCATGACCGGCATGAAAGATTCGGAAATTCTTATTTACCAGGCCGCCGACGGCAAAGTCAGAATCGATGTCCGACTGGAAGATGAGACGGTCTGGTTGACCCAGGAGCACATGGCGGAGCTGTTCGGCAAAAGCAAGAAGACGATTTCCGAGCACATCCGCAATATTTTCAAAGAAGGCGAACTGGACGAGGAAGTGGTTGTCCGGAATTTCCGGACAACCACTCGACATGGCGCCATGCCGGACAAAACCCAGTCCAGAGACGTTCAATTTTACAACCTGGACGTGATCATCTCCGTCGGCTACCGGGTCAGGTCCCACCAGGGCACTCAGTTTCGCATCTGGGCCACCCAGCGGTTGAAGGAATACATCGTCAAGGGCTTTGCCCTGAACGATGAGCGCTTCAAAACGGGCAACTCGATGGCCTATTTCACGGAGCTACAGGAACGCATCCGTGAAATCCGCCTTTCCGAGCGCTTCTTCTATCAGAAAATCAAGGATATCTATACAACCAGCATCGACTACGACCCCAGGGACGAAAAGACCGTCGAGTTTTTCAAGGTGGTGCAGAACAAACTGCTCTGGGCCATCAGCCGGCAAACAGCGGCGGAACTGGTGTATCGCCGGGCGGACGCCACGCGGCCCCTGATGGGTATGCAATCGTTCGACAAGAAAGGTGAGCCGGCGGTGCGTAAAAGCGATGTGAGCATCGCCAAGAACTACCTCGCCGAGGATGAAATGAAGCTGCTCGGCCTGCTGGTGGAACAATACCTCGCCTTTGCCGAAACCATGGCCCAGCAGAGAACCCCCATGCACATGTCCGACTGGATTCAACGGCTGGATGCCATTATTCAGCTCAATGGCCGGGAGCTGCTCACCCATGCGGGCAAGATCAGCCACCAGATGGCCCAGGAAAAAGCCGCCCTGGAGTATGACAAGTTCCGGGAATCGCAGCGGCGTATCCAGCATGAAGAGAGCCTCAAGGAGCTGGAAGAGGACATCAAGAAGCTGAAGCCGCCTCGAAAAAAGGGAGGCAACTGAATGACTCCCGCCCCCTACACCGAAGACACTCTCGTCCAGCAGACCACCGCCGAGTATCTGGAGCAGGAACTCGGCTGGGTGTCGGTGGTCGCCTACAACAACGAGGATTTCGGGCCGGACAGCCTGCTGGGCCGGGAATCGGACCGCGAGGTGGTGTTGACCCGCACCCTGCGGGCCAAGATCGAGGAACTGAATCCCGGTCTGCCCGCCACGGCCTATGACGATGCCGTCCGCCAGATTGTGACGGTCTCCGCCACGCAGACCATGGCCGCCACCAATCGCGAGAAGTATGAACTGATCAAGGACGGGGTGCAGGTCACCTTTCGCAATGCCAAGGGCGAGCGGGTGCGCCGGCGGCTGCGGGTGTTCGACTTTGATGTTCTCGAGAACAACCATTTTCTCTGCGTGCGGGAGCTGTGGGTGCGCGGTGATCTCTACCGCCGCCGGGCGGACATTATTGGCTTCGTCAACGGCCTGCCGCTGCTGTTCATGGAGTTGAAGAACGTCAGCAAGGATATCCGCGCCGCCTACGAGCAGAACTTTCTGGATTACAAGGACACCGTCCCGCATCTGTTTCATCACAATGCCATGGTGGTGCTGGCCAACGGGGTGGATGCCAAACTCGGCTCGCTCACCAGCCGGTTCGAGCATTTCCACGAGTGGAAACGGCTAGCTGAGAATCAGCCGGGTGTGGTGGCCATGGAGACGCTGCTCAAGGGGGTGTGCGCGAAAGCCAATTTCCTGGACCTGGTGGAGAACTTCATCGTTTTCGACGACTCGGCCGGGAACCCTCGAAAAATCCTGGCCCGCAACCATCAGTATCTGGGGGTCAACCGGGCCATCGAGGCGGTCCGCGACCGCAAGCTCAGGAGCGGCAAGCTGGGGGTGTTCTGGCATACCCAGGGTTCGGGCAAGAGCTATTCCATGGTGCTCTTCACCCGCAAGGTGCATCGCAAGCTGGGCGGCAACTTCACCTTTCTGATCCTCACCGACCGCGACGACCTGGACACCCAGATCTACAAGACCTTTGCCGGATGCGGCGTGGTGGACAACGACCGCGACCCGTGCCGGGCTGCGAGCGGCGAGCATCTCGCCCAGCTGCTGGCCCAGCACAAGTCGCATGTCTTTTCGCTGATCCAGAAATTCAATCAGACCGTGATCGAAGGCGAGGCCTACTCCCGGCGTGACGACCTCATCGTCATCACCGACGAGGCCCACCGCACCCAGTACGGCACCCTGGCGCTCAACATGCGCAACGCTTTGCCCAACGCCAGCTATATCGGCTTCACCGGCACGCCGCTCTTCAAGGACGACGAGATCACCCGGCGGGTGTTCGGCGATTACGTCTCCACCTACGATTTCCAGCGGGCCGTTGAGGACAAGGCCACGGTGCCGCTCTATTACGATGCGCGTGGCGACAAGCTCGGCGTGGCGGTCGGCGATCTGAACGAGCGGATCGCCGAGAAACTGGAGGAACTGGAGACGGGCAATATCGATGTGGAGCAGCGCCTGGAGCAGGAGCTCAAGCGCGATTATCACATCATCACGGCCGGGAAACGCCTCGACCAGGTGGCCCGCGATTTTGTGCAGCACTACTCTTTGGGTTGGGAAACAGGCAAGGCGATGCTGATCTGCATCGACAAGATCACCTGCGTCCGCATGCACAAGCTGGTCGGATTCTATTGGAACGAGAGAATCGGCGAGTTGGAAGCGCAGTTGCCCCAGGCCACGGATGAGCAGAACGAACAGTACCTTCGACGTCAGATCGAGTGGATGCGCCAGACGCAGATGGCGGTTGTGGTCAGCGAGGAACAGGGCGAGGTCGAGAAGTTCCGCAAGTGGGAGCTGGACATCACCCCGCACCGCCGCCTGATCAAGGAAGGCATCGACCTGCCGGAGGCCATGCGGAAACAGCCGCAGTTCCAGAACATGCAGCGGCTGTCGCTGGACGATGCGTTCAAGGCCGAGGAGCACCCGTTTCGCGTTGCCATCGTCTGCGCTATGTGGCTGACCGGTTTTGACGTTCCCTGCCTCTCGACTTTGTACCTGGACAAGCCGCTCAAGGCGCACACGCTGATGCAGGCAATTGCCCGGGCGAACCGGATCAACGAGGGCAAGAACAACGGGATGATCGTCGATTACTGCGGCATCCTGAAAAACCTGCGCAAGGCGCTGGCGACCTTTGCCGGAACTGGCGATGACGGGCGCGGAGGCAACGGCGGCGAAACCGAACCGGCCAAGCCCGAAGAGGAACTGCTGGCCGATCTTCGTGAAGCGATTGCCTTTGTCCGGTCCTTTCTCGACGAGCGGAGCGCGTCGTTGGATGGGATTATCGGGCAGACCGGATTTGTCCGAAATGCGGCGATTCTTGCGGCCAAGGAGGCGGCGAACGAAAACGACGAGACGAGAAAACGCTTTGAAGTGATGTGCCGGGCGGTGTTCTCGAAGTTCAAGGCCTGCATCACCATCGAAGGCGTCAATGCTTGCCGGGGCGACTTCGACGCGATCAACATCGTCTACAAAAGCTTGCAGCAGGACCGTGAGCAGGCGGATATCACCGACATCATCCGTCAACTACATCAGGTTGTGGATGAGGCAATTGGGACCAGGGACAGCGGTCCCGAGAGCGTCACCGGCACATACGACATCAGCAAGATCGATTTCGACCGGTTGCGCCGGGAGTTTGAGCGCAGCCCGGCCAAGCGCACCACCGTGCAGAACCTGAAAACCGCCATTGAACAACGCCTGCAGCGTCTGCTCCGGCAGAATCCCTTGCGGACCGATTTCCAAAGGCATTACGAGGAGATCGTCGCCGAGTACAACCGTGAGAAGGATCGGGTGACCATCGAGAAGACTTTTGAAGCGCTTCTGCAGATCATGGATGAGATGGGCGATGAGGAGAGCCGCGCCGTGCGGGAAGGGCTCGATGAGGAAAGTCTCGCCGTATTCGACCTGCTGAGAAAGCCAAACCTGACGTCCGGTGACATCAAACGCATCAAGGCCGTGGCCGTTGACCTGCTCGAAACCCTCAAGGCGGAAAAACTGCGAATCAATCACTGGCGCGACAAGGAATCCACCCGGGACGCGGTCCGACTGACGATTCAGGATTATCTCTGGAGCGAGCAAACCGGGTTGCCGGAAACCTATTCGGAGGAGGACGTGCGGGACAAGACAGAGGCGGTTTTCGTGCATGTCTTCCGGGCGTACCCAACGGTGCCGTCACCCTACTACACCAGCATGGCGTCGTAGAGAGTAGCGAAGGACGATATGAAATATCAGCCACCCTACACCATCACCCCCGAGATCCTGAACCGGGTCGCCGCGATCAGCGAGGCCATCGGGCGGTTGACCGTGCTCACCGATCAGGCGAGAGCCTTGCGGCTACGGCGCATCAATCGCATCCGCACCATCCACGGCTCGCTGGCCATCGAGGGCAACACCCTGAGCGAGGCGCAAATCACCGCGATCCTGGAGGGCAAGCGGGTCATCGCCCCGCCCCGCGAGGTGCAGGAGGTGAAAAACGCCCTGGCCGCCTATGACCGATTCGACAGCTGGAAGCCAGAGTTCGAAAAGGACCTGCTGGAGGCGCACCGGGTTCTGATGTCAGGCCTGATCGATGAGGTAGGGCTGTATCGGCACGGCGGTGTGGGGGTAATGGCGGGCCAGCAGGTGATCCACATGGCCCCGCCCGCCGACCGGGTGCCGCATCTGATGAGTGACCTGTTCTGCTGGCTGGCCGCCACCGATGCCCACCCGCTCATCGCCAGTTCGGTCTTTCACTACGAGTTCGAGTTCATCCACCCCTTCGCCGACGGCAACGGCCGTATGGGGCGGCTGTGGCAGAGCCTGATTCTGGCCCGCTGGAATCCCCTGTTTGCCGACATCCCGGTGGAAAGCCTGATCTTCGAGCACCAAGCCGAGTATTACCAGGCCCTGCAGGAGAGTAACCAAAAGACCGATTCCGCCCCGTTCATCGCCTTTATGCTGCGGATGATTTTGGATACGGTGACCACCACCGCCCCCCAAGTCAGCCCTCAAGTCACCCCCCAAGTCGGCGAGCTGCTGGCCGCGATCCAGGGCGAGATGGGCCGCGAGGCGCTGCAAGCCGCCCTGGGGCTTTCGGACCGCAAATCATTCCGTGAGCGCTACCTGAAACCGGCCCTGACCGACGGCCTGATCGAGATGACCATCCCCGACAAGCCCAACAGCCGCTTGCAGAAATACCGCCTGACCGACAAGGGCCGCCAGTGGCTGGCGCAGAATGGCGATGGATAACTTGCGACAAATTTGCCTGGAGCAAATTTGGACAGCCGAAAGGCTGGTCCCGAAGGGACGGCCTCCAGGGATGGAGGCCGCACAAACTCGCGACAGGATGATGGACTGATATTCAACAACAGGAGACCCTATGGCGCGTTATTCCGAACACGACACTTCCAGAATTTACGAGGCGGCGGATGCATTCCGAAACAACTGCCTTCTGCGCAATGGCTCTCTGCTTTTCGAACAGGCCAACCTTTGGCGACCCGAGCTGTTGGATAGCATCCACAAGGCGTTTGTCGCCACGCCGGATGAGGGGGACCGCTCCTTTATCGACAAGTTCAGGGACCAAATCCAACCGGCGGGTACAGAGGTTATCCGGCTCGCCGCCGAGGTGACAACCTGCGGGAAACCCATCTGCTCTCACAGGCCTTCGAACACGGGATCGGCAGTGGGGGGCACGGCTACAATACGCGCCGCCCCTTTGAGATCGCCTTTCTGATTGAATTCGCCAAGGGATGGAAAGCACTGTCCTCCGAACAGCAACAAACGGCAGCGAACGATCCGTGGAAATTTCAGGAACTTGTCGACGCCACCGAGGACGCCGAATCGAAGCAGCTCCGCCACATGCTGCTCCATCTGTTGTTCCCCGACTTCTTCGAGCGCATCGCCAGCGGCAATCACAAGCGTCGTGTCATCGCGGCTTTTACCGGTCTCGTGCAGGATGGACACGAGGACGAAGACCGTCAGCTGCTGGCCATTCGCCAAGGGCTCCAAGCCCTGATGCCGAAAAAGACACTGGATTTCTATTGGCCGCCGCTGGAAGCTGCCTGGTATGACAGCAGCGAAGGCGGTCTGGCGGATGGTGCGCCACTGGAAATCATTCAACATAAGAAGCAGGTTGTGTTGTATGGCCCGCCGGGCACCGGGAAAACCTATCGCGCCAAGCGCCTGGCGGAGAGAATTATTCGTTCATCGGCCCTGGTCACCATGGGTCCCGCTCGCTATTTTCAGTCGCAATCCGCCATTGAAAAAGCCCTCAAATCGAACATCCACCGCCTGCAATTGCATCCGGCCTACAGCTACGAGGATTTTGTCCGGGGCCTTCACATTTCGGCCAATGGTGCGACTGAATACCGGCCCGGCTATCTGCTCAGGCTGATCGATGCCATCAACCAGGAGCCAAGGGATACACGGCTGCTGCTGGGTGCTGTGATGGCGGAGGTATAGCCAATGAAACGCATTCTGTCATCCGTCATGCCCGCGCAGGCGGGCATCCAGAATCAAAACCACTGGGTTCCCTTCCCCGCCTTCGCGGGGAGAGACCCTTTGTGCGCGGGAACGACGGGATGGACTTCCCTTCGCGTCTTCGCGCCTTCGCGTGAGGCTTCTTGCTGTAGGAAGCTGCCATACGTCTCAGCCGATGAGGCCAAGCCTATCTTGAAAGCTGGCCTGACTGCTGAAGACCCTCAGGTTCGCGAAAATGCTGAACGTGCCCGGGAAAATCTGTTGCGGCTCGGCCGCTTTGATTATCTGGACGTGGAATGAGGGGGAACATGCCATGACCGACCGCGACAAAAAACTGATTCGCAACTCCACCGCTGAATTCCTGATCTTCACCGGTCAGACGGGTGAACAAAGCATTGAGGCTCGCTATGAAGATGAGACCATCTGGCTGACCCAGCAGTTGATGGCAAAGCTTTTTCAATCCTCTAAGCAAAACATCAGCCATCATATTCGAAGCATTTTTGAAGAGGGAGAGCTGAACCCAGAGGCAACTGTCAAAAAATATTTGACAGTTCGCCAAGAGGGGAAGCGGCAGGTTCAGAGGGAGCTGGAATATTACAATCTGGACATGATCATCTCCGTTGGCTACCGGGTCAATTCGGTGCGGGCTACCCAGTTCCGCCAGTGGGCCACACAGGTTTTGCGCGAGTTTGCCATCAAGGGCTATGTGCTGGACAAAAAGCGCATGGAAAACGGCGCGTTTCTGGGTGAGGATTATTTCGAGCGCCTGTTGGAAGAGATCCGCGAGATCCGCCTCTCGGAGCGGCGCTTTTACCAGAAGATCACCGACATCTATGCCACCAGCGTCGATTACAATCGGGACGCGCCGACCACCAAGGCGTTTTTCGCCAAGGTGCGGAACAAGCTGCATTTTGCCATCCATGGCCATACCGCTGCTGAGTTGATTCTGCAGCGGGCCGACAGCACCAAGGCAAACATGGGGCTGACCACCTGGGAAAAGGCCCCTGACGGCAAGATTTTGAAAACCGATGTTGCGGTGGCCAAAAACTATCTGGCCAAGGAGGAGCTGGAAGCTCTGGGGCGGATTGTGAATGCCTATCTTGATCTTGCCGAGGAACGCGCACTGCGCAAAATCCCCATGACCATGGAGGACTGGGCCAAGCGGTTGGACGCCTTCCTGGAGTTCACCGAGCGTGACATTCTGCAGCACAGTGGCAAGGTAAGCGCGGATATCGCGAAGGCCCATGCCGAAAGCGAGTTCGAGAAGTACCGTATCGTGCAGGATCGGCTGTTTGAAAGCGACTTCGACCGGATAGTGAAGCAGATCGAATCCGCCGGAGAGGAAAAACCCGAGAAAGAATAAGACGGCCCGCTTGGGGGCTGACTTGAGGGGGGGGAACTTGCGACAAACCAACAACACGGCTTGCGACATGACTGGCGCAGCGACCAAGTAACCGATCAAGTAAATTTCTGAAAGAGAGTTTATGATGTATCCTGCCTTCCAACGTTATATCGGCATCGACTACTCCGGCGCGGAAACCCCGGATTCCAGTTTGAAGGGGCTTCGGGTTTTTGAGGCCGGCAGTGATTCTTTGCCGGTTGAAATAGAACCGCCGCCCAGTCCGCGAAAATACTGGACCCGGCGCGGTCTGGCGCAATGGCTGGCGCAGCAGTTATCCGGGGAAGTGCCGACCATCGTTGGTATCGACCACGGCTTTTCCTTTCCCCTGCGGTATTTCGAGGTCCATTGGCTGGAACCGGACTGGCCGACCTTCCTCGATGATTTCCAGAAACATTGGCCGACCGATCAGCCAAACACCTATGTCGACTTTGTCCGCGACGGTCTGCGGGGCAACGGCGAGGCCCGTTCCGGCAGCCCCCGCTGGCGACGCATCACCGAGGAGCGGGCCGGGGCCAAGTCGGTCTTTCACTTCGACGTGCCCGGCTCGGTGGCCAAATCAACCCACGCCGGACTGCCCTGGCTGAGGTATTTGCGCAATCAGCTTGGGGACCGGGTCCACTTCTGGCCTTTTGACGGCTGGAAGATCCCTTCCGGAAAATCCGCGCTGGTCGAGATCTACCCGTCGCTGTGGAGCAAGAGCACTCCGCGGGAGGGCCGCACCCCCGACCAGCATGATGCTTACGTTGCTGCTGCCTGGCTGCGGCAGGTGGATACGGATGGCAGCCTCGATAAATTCCTCAAGCCCGACATGCTGCCCGGCGAATACCATGTCGCCCGGGTCGAAGGGTGGATTCTCGGTGTGATGTGATCGGGGCGGTCTGTATATTTTCGAAACGGCCGTTACCATTGAAACACTGTTGCCTCAATTCGATGAATTGATAAACAAAATCAGTTCGGTTAAGTTTGCCCGATATAAAATCGCCCACCTCGGCCGGTGTCACGGTGAGTATCGGCGTTTCCGCGATGTATCTTTCCCAAAAATTAAAAAAAGAAGCAATATTGGAAAAAACAGACATGCTTTTTTATCAAGCGAAAGAAAATGGCGGAAATCGAATCGAATACCAGGCCGGGGCGATCTTAAAAAATTAGCGCAATCGCATCCTTGAGAAAACGACGTCAATTTTTCGCCGCGCAATTGCAGCAATTCGACTGAAAATTATGTTATGATGTCCTGATTCGGATCTTCTTGTGACGGTTAATTTTTCCGCAAATTCATTCGCATCGAAATGAGCCGCCCGGTCCTTTCTTTGAATTTTTTTGTGATTTTTATGAGTCGGCATTGGTGAGATGCGCACCTGCCTGACGCCAAGGGGGTAAGCTTTATATGGATATGGATATTGCCATACTCTTCGGACTGATATTGCTCAACGGTGTATTCGCCATGTCGGAAATCGCCCTGGTGACCGCGCGCAAAAGCCGGCTTCAGCGACTGGCCGAGGATGGAGACAAATCCGCTGCTATCGCGATGCGCCTCGGGGAGGCACCGACGCAATTCCTTTCCACGGTGCAAATCGGCATCACCGCCATCGGCATCCTGAACGGTATCGTGGGCGAGGCCGCGCTGGCCGGCCCGCTTGCCGAAATACTGCGTGGTCTGGGCCTGGAGGAAAAGGCAAGCGCCATGGGCGCAACCACCATCGTGGTGGTGGGCATTACCTATTTCTCCATAGTCGTCGGTGAGCTGGTTCCCAAGCGGATTGCGCAATTCAATGCCGAGGGGATCGCGCGGGTCATGGCGCGTCCGGTGGCGACCCTGGCAAAACTGTCGCGCCCCTTTGTCTGGTTGCTTTCCGTCTCGACCGACGGCATTTTGCGGTTTATGGGCAAAAAGGAGCTGAGCAGCGCCAATCTGACGGAAGAGGATATTCACGCCATGCTGGCTGAAGGGTCGCAGGCGGGTTTGATCGAGAAACAGGAACACGAGATGGTGCGTAACGTGTTCCGGCTGGATGACCGCCAGATAGCCTCCCTGATGACGCCGCGCAGCGAAATTATCTTCATGGATATCGAACAGCCTGTTGAAAGCAGCCTGGAAAACCTGATCAACTCCGATCACTCCCGTTTTCCGGTATGCCGGGGCGGCATGGACGACGTGCTGGGCATTATCACCGCCAAAAGATTGCTCAAGCAGCGCATTAAGGAAGAGGCCACCGATATCCGGGAATATCTGCAGCCCGCCGTCTACGTGCCCGAGTCGCTGACTGGAATGAAACTGCTGGAGCACTTCCGGGAATCCGGCGTGCAAATGGTCTTTGTTGTTGACGAGTATGGGGAAATTCTGGGCCTGATTACCTTGCAGGATGTCCTGGAAGCACTGGCCGGTGAGTTCAAGCCGCGCCACCCGGAGGATGTGTGGGCCGTTCAGCGCGAAGACGGCTCATGGCTGCTCGACGGTTTGATTCCCATTCCGGAGCTCAAGGATCGGCTCGCTTTGAAAGGCGTGCCCGAGGAACACAAGGGCAGGTATAACACCCTGAGCGGCATGATGATGTGGTTGATCGGCAGCCTGCCCCGCACCAGTGATGTCGCCGAATGGGAGGGATGGCGGCTTGAGGTGGTTGACCTTGACGGCAACCGGATCGACAAGGTGCTGGCCAGCCGTTTGCCGGATTCGGGGAGCGAACCGGAGAGTCCGGCATCTGTTCCCAGCATGGAAGGGGGGCATTGATATGGTCATGCCTTTTCTCGCAATCGTTTGCGGCCTGGCGCTGCTTGTCTGGAGCGCCGACCGTTTTGTCGAAGGCTCAGCCGCCACCGCGCGTCATTTCGGCATGCCGTCGCTTTTGATCGGCATGGTGATCGTCGGATTCGGCACCTCCGCGCCGGAAATGGTGGTTTCCGCACTGGCTGCTTCACAAGGAAACCCCGGCATTGCCCTGGGGAATGCCTATGGTTCGAATATCACCAATATTGCCCTCATCCTCGGCCTGACGGCGCTGATCAGCCCCATCGCCGTCCATTCGCAGGTATTGCGCAAGGAACTGCCCATTCTCACCGCCATTACGGCCCTGGCCGCATGGCAGCTTTGGGACGGAGAAATCACCCGTGTCGATGCCCTGGTGCTGCTTGGGGTATTTGCCGGCTTGATGGCCTGGACCATTCGGCAAGGCAAGCGGGGCAAGGCCGATGCGTTGGGCAGCGAGATGGAGCAGGAACTGGCGGTTCATGCCATGCCGGTTCGCCGGGCGGTCACCTGGCTTGTCATCGGCCTGGCCCTGCTGATTGTCAGCTCCCGCATCCTGGTCTGGGGCGCGGTGGAGATCGCCCATGGGTTCGGTGTCAGTGACCTGATCATCGGCCTGACCATCGTCGCGGTCGGCACCTCCCTGCCGGAGCTGGCGTCATCGATCATCGCCACCCGCAAAGGCGAGCACGATATCGCGCTGGGCAATATCCTGGGCTCCAATCTGTTTAACACCCTGGCCGTGGTGGGGATCGCCGGCGTGATTCATCCGATGTCGGTTGGGCCGGAGGTTTTTTCCCGGGATATCATGGTCATGGCCGTGCTGACCCTTTCCCTGTTCGTCATCGGCTATGGGCTGCGGGGGCCGGGCCGGATCAACCGTTTCGAGGGCGCGGCCCTGCTGGCCTGTTACATCGGCTACACCGTTTATCTGGTGAGCACGATCTTCACGGGGTGAAGGGGGGCAATGCGATTTTCCCTTTTGTTTGGTTATGCCTTTATCCCCTCACCCGAATCCATTTTCCTTGCTGGGTGCATATGGCGTCGATCCTTTCCCAGCATTGCAGGAAAAGGGTGAAATCAAAGCGGGGCAGCAGCGCATAGCCCTGCCGGGTTGCGGCATGAAGCTTTCCTTCGGCAAACAGCCGGTTGAGCAAGGCAATTCCCTGGCTGGTCCGCTCATCGGTCGGGGTCATGGCCAGCACCTGGGCCAGCGTGGTTGTTTCCGCCGGCAGCCGTAACCCTTTGAGAAAATTGATAATCCTGGCGCTGAGAAAAAGGGTGTAGAGGGCGTCGCGGCTGCATTGGGCCGAGGTGACGGCCATGGCGGAGGAACGCGCCAGGAAGAAATCCGTCTCGGTCATGGGGGGAAATTCCGTTGCAATCGGTGCTCCGGGGGTAAGATAAAAGACGCTGACGCCGATCAGCACCGGCAGCCGGGCCAGAAAAGCAAGGCCGGCGCACATGCTGTCCACGCTTTCCCCCGGCAGCCCCAGGATCTGATGGGCCAGGACGGCAAAACCAAGCGCAAAGGCATCGGCCACGACCCGGGGAAAATCCTCCACCGGGTGCGGCCGCCTGACGCGGGCCAGCACTTCGGAACTTGCGCTGACCAGGGCGAGGTTGAGGTGACTGAATCCCGCTTGCCGCATCAGGGAAAGGGTGTCGCGGTCAAGACAACGGTAGGAGACGCCGTTCATGGCCAGGAGCTCCACCTCTTTTTCCCGGAACTCCCGGATGATGGCGCGGCACAGGTCGCGGATCGCCTCGCGGTCAAAGGTGAGGTTGTCATCCTCGAAATCAAAGACCCGGTAGCCGTCCTCCCAGCGCCTCCGCATTTCCTGGACAATGGCCTGGTTGGAGCGCCTGCGGTAGGTGCCGAAGGTGGTGTGCACCGAGCAGAAGGCGCAGCGGTGAGGGCAGCCCCGGGTGCTGAGCAGCATGGCAACGGGCTTTCCTTCATAAAGATACCGGGCAGGGAGCAGATCGCTCATATCGGGCATCGGCAGTTCGTCCAGGGGAAAATTTTCCGCAAGATCATTCAGCCGGTATTGCCCCCCGTCCTTCCAGCCCAGATTCGGCACCGTCGCCAACCCCCTTCCCCTTTTCCAGGCATGAAGAAAGGAAATCAGGGGCCGCTCTCCTTCGCCGCGGATGACGAAATCGATGGCCGGATGGCAAAGAATCGACAGCGGATCGGCCGAGACATGGGAGCCGCCGGCAATGATGACGGCTTTCGAGCAGGCGCGGATGGATTGGGCGGTGCGCAGCCCTTCCCGGAAATAGGGGGTAAAAAGAAACGAGATGCCGACGATGTCGGGGGCAAGTTCGGCGACCATGCGGCCGATGGCGTCATAATCCGCGCCGAAGCGAAAGTACTGATGGAAGGAACGGAAAGGCCCGGCGTCCGGTGAGCCGTAATAGGCCTTGAGGGGGCGGAGCTCCGGCGGCAGGGCGATGGTGGCGCGGCCATGCCCCTTGTGGAAGTCGAGAACCGTGACCTCCAGGTCCGCATGATGCCGCAGCACCGCGCTTTTCAGTGAGCAGAGGCCGATGGGCTGCAGCCGGATATCGGTATCGTAAAAATCCTCGATGGGCGGCTGGAGAAGGACAAGACGGGGCATGGTTATTCCTGGTGTATGGAGAAAATGAGGGCTTTCCTCGCCACATTAGCGGCAAACACTTGCAAAAACAAGACATCTTCGTAGCAGGCAGAGCCGGCCGGGCGGAACAGGCGCGCGGGTCGTGCATGGAAAGGTGCCGGTTTTTGCCGGCGCGGTGAAACGGCGTTTTTGTTTTTCCTGGAAAAAAATGGAATAACATCATAAAACTATGCAAGATCATAACGTTGTTGTATAAACAATCGTGCATTTTTTATGAGTGATTTTCACGGACACGAGCATGTTTTGCGCAAACAAACAATTTATTTCGGGGATTTTTTCCGGCTCCCCCTGCCGTTGTGCCTGTCTCGGAAGAACCACGTGCAAATTCCTGCTCAACCACCGGTTTGCCGCTGAAAGTACTTTGCCGGCAATAAGTTCTCTTTCCTTATCCCGGTCATGCGGTCCGGTTCGCGAGGTGGGAGCATTGCAGTGAGCATCACGGTGCGGAAGGGCGTCGGGCGGAGACGATCACGTGGTGAATTCCTGCTCCGTCTTCCGTGGACGCAGGGCAGTGGGATCATCGGAACGTCAATCGGGAATAACAATACGTGTTTGGAACACCTCATCATCGGATAAAGAAACCCTCCATCGGCAAAACCATATTTATTCTTGCCGTGCTGCTTGTCATTATAGCGGCAGTTGGAACTCTGACTTTGTTTTTGACCAATGAGTTCACCACCTCCCGCTATCAGGCGAAATATCTGGCTGAATTCGGCAAAAAACTTACCTTTCAGCTGGAAGAGGGGCCGAGTTCGTCCATTGCCTATCCGCAATATGGAATTTATGATACCCGCCTGGGCTATACCCGCCTTCCTGATCACCTGAAGTCCCTTACCGGCCGGGGGTATACGGTGGAGCGGCAGACCCGTTTTTCCCCCGAACTGCACGATGTGACCCAATGGGGCATTTTCCCGCCTTATCATGAAAAGGTAAAGGGCGGCCTCACCATCCTCGATGCTGGCGCCAAGCCCCTTTATTCCGTTTCCTTTCCTGAACGGGTGTATCCGGATTTCGCAGCCATTCCCAAGGTGCTGGTCGACAGTCTGTTGTTTGTCGAGAACCGGGAATTGATGAATATGAAGCATCCCACCCGCAACCCGGCCATTGAATGGGACCGGCTGGCCAAGGCCGTGCTGGATAAGGTGGTTCAGGTTTTCCGGCCGGACCATAATGTGCCGGGGGGCAGCACCCTGGCCACCCAGATCGAAAAATACCGGCATTCCCCCGACGGCATGACCCGCACCCCGCTCGACAAGCTGCAACAGATGGCTTCAGCGTCATTGCGGGTCTACATTGACGGGGAAAACACCGAAAACGCCCGGCGGCGCATCGTCTATGAGTATATCAATACCGTGCCGCTGTCGGCCGCGGGAGGGGTCGGCGAGGTCAACGGCATCGGCGACGGCATGTGGGCCTGGTACGGGGTGGATTTCGACACCTTCAACCAGGGCTTGCGTGCCGAGGAAACCGGTCCGGGACTGACGGAAAAGGCGCGGATGTTCAAGCATGCGCTCAGTCTCATGGTGGCCCAGCGCCGGCCCTCCGGTTTTTTACGGGAAGGACCGGAACAGCTTGAAAAGATGACCAATGGCCTGCTGCGGCTGCTCGCCGGCGAGAAAATAATCAGCGACAAGCTGCGGGACGAGGCCTTGCAGGTGGCGCTGCAGTTTAACACAAACCGCCCCACCGTTGAATCCGGCTCGTTCATCAACCGGAAGGCCTCCAGCATGGTGCGGGTGCAATTGGGCGAGATGCTCGGCATGAGCCGTTTTTATGATCTGGACCGTCTCGATCTGACCGTGTCCACCACCTTGAATGAACAGGCCCAGAAGGCGGTGACCGAATTTCTGCTGCAAATGAAAGATCCGGAATTTTTGCGTCAAAACGGTTTGACGGCCGATCGTTTGCTGTCCAAGGGTGATCCGGCCAAAGTCATATACAGCCTCAACCTCTATGAACTGGGACCTTACGGCTCCATGCCCCGGGTGCAGGCGGACAACCTGGATCAACCCTTTGATATCAATGTCGGCACCAAGCTTGATCTGGGGTCAACGGCGAAGTTGCGCACCCTGGTTACCTATCTGGAAATTATCGCCCGCCAGCATGAGCAGTATGCCGGACTGGACGACAAGGCGCTGGGCAAATTGCAGATCAGCCCCAATGACCGTCTTGCCCGCTGGGCGGTGGATTACCTGTTGACCGCCGAGGACCGCGGCCTCGCGGCCATGCTCGATGCCGCGCTTGAACGCCCGTATTCGGCCAGCCCCAAGGAGGTCTTCTATACGGCGGGCGGCAACCATACCTTTTCGAATTTCAACCATAAGGATGATGAAAACATCCTGACGGTACGCATGGCCATGCGTAATTCGGTGAATCTGGTCTTCATCCGCATGATGCGGGATATTGTTCGTCATTACGTGCTGCAGGTGCCGGGGTCAACCGGCCGCATCCTGGAAGATATGAACAATCCTCTGCGCCGCCAATATCTTGAACGCTTTGCCGAGCAGGAAAGCAAGGTCTTCATGAGGCGTTTTTATGACAAATACAAAGGAAAAAATCGAGAGCAGATCCTGGAAATTCTGGTGTCGGGCATCCGTTCAACCCCGCGCCGGCTGGCGGGCATCCACCGTTATCTTGTGCCGGAAGCAACCTTTGAGCAGTTTACCGCTTTCATGGCGGACAATCTCTCCGACGCCAATGACCCGGGCGGCAAGAACCTGAAAAAATATTATGATCAGTTCGGGCCGGATAAATTTTCCCTGGCGGATCAGGGCTATATTGCCCAGGTGCATCCGCTGGAGCTGTGGCTGGCCAATTATCTGTCTTCCCATCCCCAGGCCGGATGGGAGGAAATTGTTGCCGACAGCCGGAAAGAGCGGCTTGCGGTTTACAGCTGGCTGATGCGCAGCAGCAGGAAGAACGCCCAGGACCGGCGCATTCGCAGTCTGCTTGAAGTGGAGGCCTTTCTGGAGATCCATAAGGACTGGAAACGACTTGGCTATCCTTTCAACTCCCTGGTTCCCTCCTTTGCCACCTCAATCGGCAGCTCGGCGGATCGGCCGGCCGCCCTGGCGGAACTGATGGCCATTCTGGTCAACGATGGGGTGCGGCCGCCCTCCGCCCTGATTGAATCCTTGCATTTTGCCCGGTCAACGCCCTATGAAACCATTGTCCGGCGCAAGCAGGCGGAGGGAGAGCGGGTCATGCCCGCTGAAGTGGCGCGGGCGGTGCGGGTCGTGTTGCGCGATGTCGTTGAAAACGGGACGGCCGGCCGGATTAATCATGCCCTGGTACTGCCCGACGGCAGCGAAATTCCCATCGGCGGCAAGACCGGCACCGGCGATCACCGCTATGTAACGTATAAAAAGGGGGTGGGAAAAACTTCCAGGGTGGTCAACCGCTCGGCCACGTTTGTTTTTTATATCGGCGACAGGTTTTACGGCACGCTCACCGCCTTTGTGCCCGGCGCCGATGCCGCCGGCTATTCTTTTACCAGTGCCTTGCCGGTCAACATTCTTCGTTTGATGCTGCCGCGACTGCAACCCCTCGTGGCCGCCGAGCATCCCGAACTTTTTCCGCAGCAAGGGACGCCCCCCCCAGCCGCTGCGACCCTGCAACCGGTCGAGGTTAAACCGGCAGGCGAACCTGTTCCCCTTCCGGTTGCGGCGAATGGTGCCGCGTCTGTCCGGGTCATTGAACCGTTGCAGAGCAAAAAAATAAAAGCTCAGCCAAAAACGGAGACGCAGCGCAACATAAAGGTTCTTTCAGGCACTGCCCGAAAACAGAAAGTGGGAAAAGAGTTGCAGCGTCACTGAGTGTCCGTTTTCATGAAAAGTTCATCACACAGACGTGTGAAAAAAAATGGTCGCCGCGGAGCGGGGAAGATCGTTTTTTTTCTCGGACGTATCCTTTTTCTTGCCGTATTTCTTTCAATCGCGACGGTTCTCGCTTTCCGCTGGCTGCCGCCGCCGACCAGCGCCTTTATGATGCAAAGCCGTGTGGCCGGATTGTTCAGTGGTGAAGGAAAGAGTTCCATTCGTTATCAATGGTGTGACTGGGACGATATTTCACCGTATCTGCCCCTTGCCGTGGTGGCCGCGGAAGACCAGAAGTTTGTCCGTCATTCCGGCTTTGATTTCGACTCCATCGCCAAGGCAATGGAGTCGAACAAAAAGGGCCGTCGGTTGCGGGGGGCGAGCACCATCACCCAGCAGGTGGCCAAGAACCTTTTTCTCTGGCCGGGCCGCAGCTACCTGCGCAAGGGCTTTGAGGCATATTTTACCGTGCTGCTTGAGTTGCTGTGGCCGAAGAAAAGAATTCTCGAGGTCTACGTCAATATTGCCCAATTCGGCGACGGGGTTTATGGCGCCCATGCAGCGGCGGAAAAGGTGTTTCGTAAAAAACCGGCAAATCTGAAAGAAGGTGATGCCGCCCTGCTGGCCGCGGTTCTCCCCAATCCGATGGTGTTGAAGGCAAACAAGCCTTCGCCGTATGTGCTGGAAAGAAGGCGCTGGATCACGACGCAGATGCGACAGTTGAATGGGACGAGCTATCTGCGGAATTTGTAACGATTGACTTGCCGAAGGCGGCAAGCGAAAAGGAAGGAAAATTTCATGGTTCCGGCATTTCTGGCGGTTGTTTGCGGCCTGGCCCTGCTGGTGTGGAGCGCTGATCTGTTTGTCGAGGGTGCCGCCTCCACGGCCCGCCATTTCGGCATGCCGCCGCTGTTGATCGGCATGGTCATCGTCGGCTTCGGCACCTCGGCTCCCGAGATGGTCGTTTCCGCCATCTCTGCCTGGCAGGGGAATCCCGGTATTGCGATGGGAAATGCCTATGGTTCGAACATTACCAACATTGCCTTGATTCTGGGCCTCACCGCCCTGATCAGCCCCATCAGCGTCCATTCCCAGGTTCTGCACAAAGAACTGCCGCTGTTGATCGGAGTCTCCATGCTGGCTGTTTTTCAGCTATGGGACACGGAGTTGAGCCGAACCGATGCCTGGATGCTGCTGGCTGTTTTCGCGGGGCTGATGTCCTGGTCGATCCACCAGGGGCTGCGGGGGCGGGATCCCTTGGGGGATGAAATCGAACAGGAGCTGGTCGCGCATCCCATGTCTCGGGGCAAGGCCCTTTTCCTGCTGATGTCCGGGCTGCTGCTTTTGCTCGCAAGCTCCCGCATCCTGGTCTGGGGTGCGGTGGAGATCGCCCGCGGCTTCGGGATCAGCGACCTGATCATCGGCTTGACAATCGTGGCGCTGGGCACCTCACTGCCGGAACTGGCCGCTTCCCTGATTGCCTGCCGCAAGGGAGAGCACGATATCGCTCTCGGCAACGTGATCGGTTCCAATCTCTTCAACACCCTTGCCGTGGTGGGAATTGCCGGGGCGATTCATCCCATGACGGTGGCGCCCGAGGTTCTTTCCCGGGACATGGTTGTCATGGGCGGTCTGACCCTTTTACTCTTTGTCGTCAGTTACGGATTTTTCAGAAGGCCGGGGCGGATCAATCGTTTCGAAGGCGGTCTTTTGCTCTGCGTCTACATCGCCTACAATTTCTATCTGGTGAAACAGGTTGTTGGTGGAACCGCCTGAACGGTTTTTTTATCCGGACGGCTTTGTCATGACCGGAATTTCCGCGGCAGAGACGACAAACTCCGTTTTGCAGACCAGACCGGTGCTTTGGCAGACATGGTCCGCGTAACCGGCCCCTGCCTCGGCGTAGATATTATAGGCGGCAATGGCGCCTGCCTCCAGCAGTTCGATTTTTTCATCCTCAAAACGGGACGTGGCGGTCACCGGTCCCTGGAAACCGGCCGAGCGGATCTCCTTTAAAGCCAGCAGGCTTGCCTGGTGCTTGTTCATGGCCAGCATGATCAGTTTGATCTTGCCCGGATTGATTTTGCGCCAGAAATCATAATCAGTGGCATCCCCCCAGATCACCCGACGGCCGAACCCTTTCTGTTCCTCAACCTTTTTTTTGTTGTAATCCACGGCCAGAATCTTGTCGCCCTGGCGTTCCCGGATGATGTCATAGGCCATGGAACCAAAGGCGCCCATGCCGAAAAGAAGAATCTCCGCCGGCCCAAGATTGATTTCGACATCACCGGCATGACGGGTTTTGGTTTCAAACCGGCGAAGCGGGGCGGCGTATCGTTCATAAACGGCATTGGCCTTGCTGTTCAAGGGTGCGGCGGCCAGGAAGGAAAAAGTCAGGGCCAGGGCGATGATGATCACCCATTCGGGTCCGAGCCAGCCCTTTTTCAGGCCGATGGCGGCAACCAGCAGACCGAATTCGGAGTAATTGGCAAGTGAGAAAGCCGCAAGCAGGCTGGTCCTGGCCCGCAGGCGGAAGCGGGTGAGAATGAAGAAGTAAAAAAGCGATTTGACCGCAAGCACCGGCAGCAGACCCAGGGCAATGAGGACATGTGCGATACCCGGCATGCCGGTCAGGCCGATCTGGAAAAAGAAGCCGACAAGAAAGAGATCCTTGAAGCTGTAAAGAGAGGCGGACAGCTCGGTGGAACGGGAATGGGAGCCGAGCAGCATGCCGAGCAGCAATGCACCGAGATCCGGTTTCAGTCCCACCAGGGAAAAGCTGGTGGTGCCGACGGTAAGGGCAATGAAGAAGCCGCTCAGGGGCAGCAGCTCGCCATGGCCGATATGATCGATGATGTACATGAGAAGCGGACGGATGGCGAGGAGAAAAAGCGGCAGGGCCAGGGCCCAGGGGGAGGGAAATTCTCCCTTGGAGATGGTGAGAAAGAAGACGGCCATCAGGTCCTGCATGATGAGGATGCCGATGGCGGCCCGCCCGTGCAGGGCGTTCAGCTCCCCCTTTTCCTCCAGGAACTTGACGGCGAAAACCGTGCTGGAAAAGCTCAGGGCAAAGCCGAGGAGCGCGGCCCGGGCCAGATCGAGATCGGCCAACCAGGCGATGCCGAGGGTTCCCGCGGCGAAAATCACCCCGGTTATGAGAAATATCGTCAGCAGGGCATGAACGGTTGCTCCGCCCCATATCTCCGGTTTTGTCAGACCCTTCAGGTCCAGTTTGAGGCCGATGGTGAACAGCAGCAGTATAATTCCCAGGTCGGCGATGGTGTCGAGCGCCAGGGTGCCGCCGGTCAGCCCGAGAAAATTCATGAGAAAGCCGGAGATGAGAAAGCCGAGCATCGGCGGCAGGTTGAGGCGTTTGAAGCCGAAGCCGAAAAGAAAGGCGCTGCCGATCCAGGCACTGTTGATAAATGTTGCCGAATGAAGAAATTCCATAATCTTTGCCTTCAGGGAAGCGGATGGGGAAGAAAAATGATGATGCAAAGGCTCCTGTTTCTCTTTCCGTTAAAGAACAATAAGCGGTTTTTTGCCGAAAATGAAAGGGAAAAAAACGCGAAATTTTTTCATGGGCGTGGGGCAAAGGGAGTATCGGTTACGTGAAAATTATGTTACGCTGATAATCATTCCAGACAGACTCCGGCGCTTCGTGGATGAAGCCGCCGGTTAAATTTTTGATGACTTGAAACATGCAGGTGTGAGGATGGGAAAGACGGTTTGCCGGCTGTATCGGAAAATAAATGACGGGATGGAGTATTGCTTCAATATAGAATCCGCGGGGCCGCTTTCCGGCCAAGATCTGACCCAGTTGCAGCTCTTGCTGGCCGACGGTTTCATCGGGGAGACGGTACGCGAAACGCCTCATTTCCAGGGTGACCGGGTGGCTGAGGTGGGACCGCGGCTTAATTTCGCCACCGCCTGGTCCTCCAATATGGTTTCCATCTGCCGGGCCACCGGGCTTGACACGGTCAGCCGGGTGGAACGGTCGCGTCGGTATCGTGTCGCCGAAGGCATTGACATCAAAGCATTTATCGCAGCGCACCACGACCGGATGACCGAATGCCCCTACCCTGCCCCTCTTTCCACCTTTGAGACCGGTATTGTCCCGGAGGCCGTTTACGATGTGGATCTGCTCGGCAAGGGACCGGACGCCTTAAGCGAAATTCCCGGAATTTCCATGGATGACTGGGATCGCAATTTCTATTATGACTATTTTGTCAAAAAGCACGGCAGAAACCCGACCATTGTCGAGATCATGGATCTCAACAACGCCAACAGCGAACATTCCCGCCACGGCTTTTTCCGGGGCAAACATGTGATTGACGGCCAGGAGCAGCAAGAAACGCTTTTTGACATCGTCCAGGCCACCTTCCAGGCCAATCCGTCCAACAGCATCATCGCCTTCAAGGACAACTCAAGCGGCATCACCGGCCGCGATATCCAGACCATTATCCCGCAAACACCCGGAGAGCCTTCGCCGCTGGCAATGCAGAATGTCACATACCACATTCTCTTTACCGCCGAGACCCACAACTTTCCCACCGGCGTGGCCCCTTTCCCCGGGGCGGAGACCGGCACCGGCGGACGGATCCGCGACGTCCAGGGCACCGGCAAGGGCGGTTTTGTCGTGGCCGGCACCGCCGCCTACTGCGTGGCAAATCTCCATATCCCCGGCTATGAACTCCCCTGGGAGGAAAAATATGAGTGTCCGGCCAATCTGGCCGGCGCGCTTGACATAGAAATCGAGGCCAGTAACGGTGCCAGCGATTACGGCAATAAATTCGGCGAGCCGCTGATCGGCGGATTTACCCGTTCCTTTGATCTGCGCCTTGCCACCGGCGAGCGCTGGGGCTTTTTGAAGCCGATCATGTTCACCGGCGGTATCGGCCAGATTGACAGCCGTCATACGGAAAAAGAAGAGGCCAAAAAAGGCATGCACATCGTTCAGGTGGGCGGGCCCGCCTATCGGGTCGGCTTCGGCGGCGGCGCGGCTTCCAGCATGCTGCAGGGCGACAACGTCGCGGACCTTGATTTCAATGCCGTGCAGCGCGGCGACGCGGAGATGGAACAGAAGATGAACCGGGTTATCCGGGCCTGCAACGAGATGGGCGATAAAACGCTCATCGAGGTTATCCACGACCAGGGCGCGGGCGGACCGGGCAATGTCTTGAAAGAGCTGGTGGAAAAGGCCGGCGGCCGGATCGGTATCCGCAAGATCAAGGTGGGCGATCCCACCATGTCGGTGCTGGAAATCTATGTGGCCGAGTACCAGGAGCGCAACGGTTTTCTCATCAGCGCGGCAAATATCGAAAAATTTCAGGCCATCTGCGAGCGGGAAAAGGTCAACTGCGAGGTGCTGGGCGAGGTGACCGGCGATATGCGTTTCGTCGTTTATGACGAGTTTGACGGCACCACCCCGGTTGATCTTGAGCTCAATGAGGTTTTAGGCAACATCCCCCGCAAGACCTTTATTGACAACCGGTGCACGCCGAATTTGCCGCCGCTCACCCTGCCCGTTGATCTGACGGTGAAAGCCGCGCTCGACAAGGTGCTGCGGCTGGTGTCGGTGGGTTCCAAGCGTTTTTTGACCAATAAGGTGGATCGCTGCGTTACCGGACTCATTGCCCAGCAGCAGTGTTGCGGGCCTTTACAGTTGACGGTTGCCGATGTGGCGGTCATCGCCCAGAGCCATTTCAGCAGAAGCGGCGCGGCAACCGCCATCGGCGAGCAGCCGATCAAGATGCTGGTGGATGCCGGGGCCGGGGCGCGCATGGCGGTGGGCGAGTCGCTGACCAATCTTGTCTGGGCAAAGATTGACGGGCTCGACGGGGTGAAATGTTCGGCCAACTGGATGTGGGCGTCGAAGCTTGCCGGCGAGGGCGCGGCCCTCTATGACGCGGCGGACGCCATGCGCCATGCCATGATCGCCCTGGGTGTCGCCGTTGACGGCGGCAAGGACAGCCTTTCCATGGCAACCAGGGTTGGCGCGGAAACGGTGAAGTCGCCCCGGGAGCTGGTCATCTCGGTTTATGCCGCCATGCAGGATATCGGCATGGTGGCCACTCCGGACCTGAAAGCCCCGGGGGAAAGCGTGCTTTGTTTTATTGATCCGGCCGGCGGCCGAAACCGTCTCGGCGGTTCCGCCCTGGCCCAGGTGGTGAAGCAGCTCGGCAACGAGTGTCCGGACATGGATGACCCGCTGCCCTTGAAAAAGGCCTTTAACGCGGTGCAGGATCTCATGGCCCGCGGCCTGATCCTTGCCGGACATGACCGCAGTGACGGCGGACTCATCACCACCCTGCTCGAAATGGCCTTTGCCGGCAACTGCGGCCTGGCCCTTGACCTGACGGGCAGCCACAGTGTCCTGGAAGCCCTTTTCTCCGAAGAGCTCGGCCTGGTGTTCGAGTGCCGGGAAACGGATCTGGCGGAGGTGCGGGAAATACTCAGCCGTCGCGAGGTTGCGGCTGTCGTACTGGGGAAAACAACGGCAGCAAAGCAGATCACCATCACCTACAACCATGAGGTGGTGCTTGATGAGGATATGCGCGATCTCCGGGGGATATGGGAAGAAACCAGCCATCAGCTTGAATTGCTGCAGGTTGATCCGGGCTGCGCCGCACAAGAAAAAGCCGCCATCTTTGACCGCCGGGGCCCGCGCTATCATCTGAGCTTTGTGCCGGCAGCGACGCCCGCGGAAATTCTCGCCCGAACCGCCAAGCCCAGGGTGGCCATTCTCCGCGACGAGGGCAGTAATTCCGACCGGGAAATGTCCTCCGCCTTTTATGCCGCCGGTTTTGAGCCGTGGGACGTCAGCATGACCGATCTGCTCAGCGGCCGCATTTCCCTTGATATGTTCCGGGGGCTTGCCGCGGTGGGCGGTTTTTCCTATGCCGATGTGCCGGAAAGCGCCAAGGGCTGGGCCGCCACAATCCGCTTTAATGACAGGCTGCGTCGGATGTTCACCGATTTTTACAACCGGCCCGACACCTTTTCCCTTGGAATCTGCAACGGTTGTCAGCTCTTCGGTCTGCTCGGCTGGATCCCCCGGCAGGGCATTGATCCGGCAAGGCAGCCCCGTTTTGTGCGCAATACCTCGGGGCGTTTTGAATCGCGCTGGGCCACGGTGAAGGTGCTGAAAAGCAAGGCCATCATGCTGCAGGGCATGGAGGATCTCGTTTTCGGCATTCACGTTGACCACGGCGAGGGCAGACTTGTCTTCCCTGATGCGGCAATGCTGGATGAGGTAAAGCAAAAAGGCATGGCAACCCTGGCCTATGTCGACGACAACGGCCAACCCACCGAGTCCTACCCCTTCAACCCGAACGGGTCACCGGAAGGGCTCACCGGGCTGTGTTCACCGGACGGCCGCCATCTCGCCATGATGCCCCATCCCGAGAGGACCTTTCTCCCCTGGCAGGCCCACTGGCTGCCGTACGAGATGAAAAAAGAGCTGCAGGCCTCTCCCTGGCTGCGCCTGTTTCAAAATGCCCATGCCTGGTGTGTGAACAAGGCCTGATTTGTTGCGGGCGGGGGTGTGGGTCTGAAAAAAGGAGGGACGGCAGATGTGCCGGGCCCTCTTTTTTATTGGTGACGGGGAAAAGGGTTTTGACGCAAAAATCGGTGAACCGGGGCTCCCCCGGTTATTCCTGCATGATTTCAAAGAGTTTTTCGTAAAGCATATTCGCCGTGTACGGTTTGACCAGACAATGGCACAAATTTTCCTCCAGGACCGACTGACCTTTTTTTTTCTCGGCGTTATTCAGAAGGAAAATGAAGGGGGTTGTTTTCATGTTGGGAAGTGCACGAATTTTTTCGATAAAATCAAGCCCTGAGAGTTTGGTCAGATTGAAATCAGCGATGATAATGTCTATTTTCTGCACCGTCAGGGTCTTCAGCGCGCTTTCTCCATCAACGGCTTCAAGGATATCCTTGAATTTCAGCTCCCGCAGCAGTGAACGCAGTATTTTTCTTGTGGCCTCCATTCCATCGACAATGAGAACCGTTTTGAGTTTTGCCGGTTCCTGGGGGGATTTCGAGCCTTGCGTCAAAGCCTGGGTAACGGGTTTTGAACTTTTCAGGATCTGATTTTCTTTATGCAGCCTGACGTTTTTTTCCGTGGTTTCCCTGAGCCGAACCGCCAGCACTTCGGCAAAAGCACGGTAAATGATGTAGCAGAAATTCATATCCCGGCAATTGAATTTCCGCTCGATAACTTCCGCATCAAATCCGACCAGCAGTGATTTTGAATGGGCCATAATCGTGGCGGAGCGGGGAGAGCCGTCGATGATCCCCATTTCGCCGAACATATCCCCGCACCTCCGCAGCATGCCGATCGTATGGTCCCCTTTCCTGATTTCCAGGGTTCCGGAAATGAGGAAATAAAGCCAGCAGTCGGAAGCGCCTTCCTGGATGATTATTTCCCGGGGTTGATATTCACGCAATTTTCCCGCTTCCAAAAACTCCAGCAGTTCCTTGGATTCAAATTCCTTGAATTTTTCAATCTTGCGGATAAGCTTGATGACGGTCTGGTTTTCCGCGGCGATCTGGATTTCTTTCATAAGCAGGATCGGAAGTTGATTTTCATCGGGATGGGAGCACGAATGGTGAAAACGATCCCAGTTGCGGGTGTAAGCGAAGCGGCGGCAAAATTTTTTTTATAATACCACAAAAAAAGCAGGACTAAATGAAAATTTTTTATGTTGCATGATGCCGCGACATAAGCGATATTGTTTTTCAGAATCCCATCACTGTTTCAAGTGTCCCTAAAAAAGAGTATCATTTTTCGTTCATCATGATAAAGAAAATTGTTTTTTTGGTTTTTTTGTTTCTGGCGGCATGCGGATCAAGCCCGAAAGAGCTCTTTGAAACGGCTGAGCTTGAGCTGCTGCAAACCAATTATCCCCATGCCTCCATGCTGTACCGGGAGATCATTGACAAGCATCCGGACAGTGAATTCGCCGGCAGCGCCCGCAGGCGGCTGACCGAGATCCAAGACCTGCTTGAGAAACAGCAACGCCCGCAGGCGCCGGGAAAGTAATCGGCTGACGAGGAACGTGCCATGAGCAACTGAAAACAAAGAACCACGGTATCTCCGGATGAGATAAAAAATATGTGGCATACGGTAAAGCCCATCATTCTGGGCATAGCCGGATTATGCCTGCTGGCCTGGCTGGTGAGTTTTTTATAGGCGCGGCGCAAAACCGACCACTGCCGGCAGGGTGATATGGGCGGGAAAAACAATCCTTTCGCCCTTTTTTCCGGCAGCGGCGATGGCCTGCCTGATCCGTTTCATTCCTTCGCTAAATTCATCCAACGGCAGCAGGGCGAGCTGCGAAACCCCGTTTTTGTGTAAAATGGGGTCGGCAAAGACCTCATCCCCCCTGAAATCATAATGAAGCGTCGCGCCCTGCATCAGGGTGCATCCCTCCAGACCCTCCTCCCGCATGACCCTGACAAGATTTTCAGTTGAAGGATAGCGCACAAGACCGGTTTCATGGGTTCCGGTAAAGTAATCGTAGACATACCAGCGGTCCCTGTTGCGGTGGGGATCCATGCCGATGACGGCAAGAGCGCCGCCGGGCCTGAGCAGCATCCGGGCGGCATCGCCCCGGACAAGGTTCAGGCCGCCGCCTTTTTGTCCGGCTTGACGGAGCATGCCCTGGGAAAGATCAAGGCCGAATTTTTGCGGGCAGCCCTGAAGCTGTGCAAGCCAGTGGCCGGTGCCGCATGCCGCTTCAAGTATTGTCCGCGCTCCGGTTCTCGCGGCCAGGGTTTGCAATATTTCCGTTACCCCGGTTGGCCCGGCTGCGTAACGTTTGTCATAGTCCGCCGAGCAGGAGTCGTAATCTGCCCGCTGGTGTCGATTGTTTGTCATAATGCAACCACGATATCTCCGCCGGGTTTCATCCTGTCGCGACAATGATGCTGAACAGTTTGCCCGGACCGACAGCAATGTGCTACTATGTTGTGAGTTCGGGACCGGCAATGAACGTATCGCCCGCCCTTTCAGAGAAAAAGATACTGTGCGTCGGAAATGATAAATTTGAGCCGTCATGATATCTCCGCCGAGCCCTTCACCGGCAGATTCCTGCTGGTGGATGACGACAAGGAGCACCTTGCCATGCTTGAGCGTTCCCTGTCAAGCATGGGATATCTCTTTGCCTCAGCCGCGGAGCATGGTCGCGTCCTTTAGCCGAGGCAGCCATTGCCGTTGTCTTTTTTTGTCGTAATTTTTCCAGGGAGAAAAACATGAAAAAAAACAAACTGTTGCCGACCGCTTTTTTATTTCTTTTGTTGGGTGCGCAACCGCTTGCCGCGGAAGAAGTGCTGCAATGGGAGATGCTGGAAAACCTGCCCGATGGCCGCAGCTATAATTATTCGCCGACATCGATACGCACCGTCAGCGCTTCCATCAAGGAGGTCTACGATGGGGTGGCCAGTGAAAACGGCAAGGATATCCGTCAGCTCTGGATTGATTGCGCGGAAAAAAAATGGGCGATCGGCGAGACAAAGTCCTGGCGGAACGGGGAGCAAGTCCCCTCGCCCAACCTGAGCGAAAACGGCTGGGTCTGGCACCCGATGGAAGGCACCCTCAACACAAAGCTGATCTCTCTTGTCTGCGGCGAGGAAAAAAAGGGGAAAGAGGAGCAAAAACCGTAAAGCTCGCGGCGCCACGGCCGCCTATGGCCGGGGCTTCTCCTTGGCAATGAGAAAAATCATTCCTGGTCGGCCGTTGGGATGACATTTATGACCATAATGTCGGTCTGGCCGAAAAATGGTTTCTCGTCAACCGTTATGCCGTCAAGGGTAAGCGAGTTGTAATCATTGTGATAGAGGGGGAGCGCCTTGATTTCTTCCATCTGAAACTTGCCGACGAAATTTCCCCGGTCATCAGCCTTCCAGTCGGAGATTGAGACGCCGTTCAGATAAACCGTATGGGCCGCGACATCCTCATAGGCGATCGAGGTGTGGACGGTAACCACCTGCCCTTCGGCGTTCTGGATGTTGAGGAAGTAGGGTGCCACGTCAATAGATATTTCAAAAGCGGAAGAAGCCGCGGGCAAGGGAAAAAGAAGCAGTACGACAATCCATGCCGGAAGCAGCAATATCCTGTTCATATTGTGTTCATCTCGTTTCACTGTCTTTCCCTTCGGCAGCGTGAATAGCGCGGATTTTCCCTTTGTTCAATCGAGAAAAACCTTCTTGGTCCAAAAAATGATTTTGGCGGCATATTAAAAGCTTTTTTGCGGAAAAAGAAATGTGGCAAATTGCCGCTGAGCGATGGAGCTGTCTTTTCTGCCGGTCAACAAAGAAGAACCGGGCTCATTTTTACATAACGTCGTTTTTTGCCGAAAGGTTTCATCCGGGGGGAAAAAATCATCGATGCCATGCAACCGCGGGGCACCTCCCCGACTTGACAATCAGAACTTGAATTGTTATATATGAGCAAATGCTCATATGTTGCTTAAGGGGAAGTTATGGTGGAAAGTGAAGATCGCTGCCGGCTTCGGGTTATTCATGAAGAACGGGTTGCAAACGCTCGAAAAGATATTCTCGCCGCCCATGAAATCGAGGATCTGTCCCTCTTTTTTAAGGCAATGGCGGACCCGACCCGTTTGAAGATAGTTTTTGCCTTGATGGCGGCGGAAATGTGTGTTTGCGATCTGGCCGCATTTCTGGAGATATCCGAATCTGCGGTCAGCCATCAGCTCCGCTTTCTCCGCCAGTTGAAGCTGGTCGTTAACCGGAGGCAGGGGCCGATTTTATATTATCGGCTGAGCGATGATCATGTGAGCAGAGTCGCGCAGCTCGCGCTTGAGCATATCCGGGAGTAAAACGGCCGGCGGAAGTTCGTCTGACCATTACAAGGAGGCAATTTGTGGATTTTATTTCTTTTCTTGTGTCGGTTTTGACGGCCACCTGGCACATGCTTGTCGAATCATCCGTCTATATTCTCTTCGGACTGTTGGTGGGAGGGCTGCTGAAGATGTTTCTTTCTCCGGCCTATGTGGCCCGGCATCTGGGCCGGGGAAGATTTCTGCCGGTATTCAAGGCCGCCCTTTTCGGCATTCCCATTCCGCTTTGTTCCTGCGGCGTGCTGCCGGCCGCCGCCACCCTGAAAAAACAGGGCGCAAATAACGGAGCCACTGCCGCGTTTCTCATTTCCACCCCTGAGTCCGGAGTGGACTCCATCTCCATCAGTTATGCATTGCTCGACCCCATCATGACCATTGCCCGTCCGGTTGCGGCCTTTGTTTCCGCCATGGTGGCCGGAATCGCCGAAAATCTGTTGCATCCGCCGAAACAGACGCCGGTCGATGTCTCTCCGGTCCGCGGCAGCGCAAACGAAGCCTGCTGCGGCGAGGACGATTCTCCCCCTCTCTCCTGGCGGCGTAAGGTGGGCGCGGCGCTGAAATACAGCCACGATGAACTGTGGGGCGATCTGGCAGGCTGGTTTTTTCTCGGCCTGCTGGCCGCGGGACTCATCACCGTCCTTGTTCCGGATGATCTGATAGCCGTTTATTTCGGCGGAGGCTTACGGTCAATGCTGTTGATGCTGCTTGTCGGCATCCCTTTGTATATCTGCGCGACAGCCTCCACGCCGATTGCCGCGGCAATGATCCTGAAAGGAGTGAGTCCCGGCGCCGCCCTTGTTTTTCTCCTGGTGGGACCGGCCACGAATATCACCTCCATTTCGGTTCTTTTCGGCATCCTGGGCAAAAGAGCGACGGCTCTCTATCTGCTGTCAATCAGCCTGGTCAGCGTGATTTGCGGTCTGCTGCTTGATTTTATCTACCTTCAGTTCGGTTTGTCGGCCAAGGCGGCCATCGGCCAGGCGGCCGAGGTTCTGCCGGTGGAGGCAAAGATGGTCGCCGTCGTCATATTGCTCCTGCTTTCCATCAAGCCTTTCGGCCGGAAAATAAGGAAGGTCATGGGCAAAAACGACACGAGTACGGGGTGTGGTTGCGGGGGGACGTGCGCGGCTCCTTCGCTTTCCTCCTTGCCCGTGGAAAACGGGCGAAAAGGATAACAGCCGGCGGTGTTGATAAATTCACAAAAAAAACCTGACAGGCCGGGTGGCCCGTCAGGTTTTTTTGTTTCAGGTCAGGGATACGAAAAAATGTATCAGTATTGTGCCGTGGCCGAAATAACCGCGACAACCCGGCGATTTTCCTGGCGTCCCTGATCGGTTTTGTTGCTTGCTATCGGTCGTGAAAAACCATATCCCTGGGTGGAAAGGCGGGCAGGGTTAATGTTGAATTTTTCCACCATGTATTTTTTGACGCTTTCCGCTCTTTGCAGGGAAAGGCGGTTGTTGTATGTCTCGGAGCCGTAGTTGTCGGTATGGCCTTCCAGCACGGCGCTGGTGTTGGGGTATTTGCTCATGAAGGCGGCAAACTCAGCCAGGCGGTCTTGGGCTGACGGACGAATGGTTGCCTTGTCGAAATCAAAAAGGACCTTCAGATCCATGGTGACGGTTTTTTCCAGCACCGGCGGAGCAACAGCTCGTGGCGCAACAGGCATTTCTTTTTTCTCGAGGAAAACTTTTTCGACAAAATCAGCCATGCCTTCCCCGGTTGCAACAGCGGCTGCGGTGGTGGCAAAGCCGCAATTTCCCGCCGCGGCAATATCTTCCATGGTTTTCTTTCCAGCCGGGCTGCTGCCGATAAGGATTGTGTAGATGCAGATCCTGTCGCCATAGGCTGTTTTCAGGTTCTGAGCAGCCTCAACCGGAGATTTTGTGTTGGTGTCCACTCCGTCGCTGACGATGATGACGGCAATTTTCCCCTGGCTGTCTTTCAGGTCGTCGATGCTTTTGGTGATCGGCTTCGCAAGCGGGGTCAGCCCGCCGATCTTGACGGTCTTGACGGCGTCGGCCAGAGCCTGTTTGTCATAGGCGGACATGCCGTAGATGAGTTTGCTGTCTTCAAGACTGGGTCCCACGGTGGGGCCGAAAACATGCAGTCCGGCCTGGATGTTTAAGGGCGGCATCGTCTCATTCATGTGCAGAACGACATTTTTTGCCTGAATGCCTTTCTGCTGCCCTGCCTCCACGTCATACATGGACGTCGAGGCGTCCAGGATGATCACGGCATTGTCCACCTTCTGTTGATAGCCCTGGGCAAGCTTTGCCGAGAGATCAACCGGGGTGAAGCTAGTGTCGCCCGCGTGCATGGCGCAGCCGGCCAGGAAACCTGCGAGAAGTAAAATCCATAGTGATGCCCATTTCTTCATTTTGTTACTCCTTTTCTGTTAAGTGAATGTTGTAACCTCGTTCCTTTGGAAACGCGATTGTCATTTTTTTCCATTCCTCAGGTTACGGGGGGTCATCCGCAAAACCGGAGAGAAATTACATTTTAGTTGACGCCAAACAGCAAGTCAAGCAGACAAGCGAGATGGGCGGACAGGGAAACGGGCGGAATTGTCCTCGGGAATTGTTGCAAAAATCGTGTTCATGCGCCCATTTTTTTATCGGGCGAGATTTTTTATGGCTGAGATTATTTTTATAATGGCGGAAAGAATGTGTCAAGAAGTATTGCGGGAGAGTGCTCCTCCTCGCGTGGAGGAATCGTTCTCCCGCAATGATGGGAATCAGTCGCGCAAAAAATGGCAGCTGTAACCGGAAGGGTTTTTCTGCAGATAATCCTGGTGGTATTCCTCCGCCGGATAAAACGGAGCGGCGGGTGATATTTCCGTCACCACCGGATCGGGCCATTTGCCGGAAAGGTTCACCTCTTCTTTTTTACGTTCAGCCGTTTGCCGCTGCTGTTCGGTATGAAAAAAAATCACCGAGCGATACTGGCTGCCGACATCATTATGCTGGCGGTTGACGGTGGTGGGGTCGTGCAGCCGGAAAAAATAATCAAGAATGGTTTCATAGCTCACCTTGGCCGGGTCAAATTCTATCCGCACCACCTCGGCATGCCCCGTTGTTCCGCGCGAAACCTGCTGATAGGTGGGCGTTGGAATGGTGCCGCCCGAGTATCCCACGGTTGTTGTCATCACTCCGGGTATCCGGCGGATTATTTCTTCCACTCCCCAGAAGCAGCCGGCGCCCAGCAGAGCGGTTTCGGTTCGGCCTGTGCCATCTTCCGTGAGAACGGAAGAATCAGCAAAAAGGTTCCGGTAGCGACCATAATTTTCTCCCGGCAGATTTTCCGCCGGGATAAAGCGGAGAGCGGCGGAGTTGAGACAATAGCGTTTGCCGGTGGGCGGAGGCCCGTCGTCAAACACATGGCCCAGATGGGAGTCGGCGTGTTTGCTGCGCACCTCGGTACGTTGCATGAAGAGGCCGGAATCTTTTTTTTCGACGATGTTGTCCGGTTCCAGAGGGGCGGAGAAGCTCGGCCAGCCGGTCCCGGAATCGAATTTGTCCCGCGAGCTGAAAAGGGGCTCGCCGGAGACGATATCGACATAGATACCCTCCTTTTTGTTATCCCAGTATTCGTTGCGGAATGGCGGCTCCGTGCCTTCCTGCTGAGTGACCTTGTACTGGAGAGGGGTGAGACGGGTTTTCAGATCCTCTTTGTTGATGGGATTTGCTTTCCATGGTTCATCAGCCATAAGCGCACCTGTAAAAAAAAGTGAAAGAAAAAGAAAAAACGGCAAAAGAAGTGACTGTCCGCGCATAAAATGTTCCTCCCGCAGCTTTTGCTGCTTGGGTTTTCGGCAAAAAAAAGATATTGTCTCATTTTGTGAGAGTCCCCTTTGGGGAAAAAAGTTCAGCCAAGAGGCTCAGTATGACCCTGCAAAGCGATACCCACAGCAAGACCATCGGCTATATTTTGTGGATATTCGGTTTTACCGGCTCCCATCGCTTTTATTACGGGAAGCCCATTTCCGGCACCATCTACTTCTTCACCCTGGGGCTTTTGGGCATCGGCTGGCTGATTGACCTGTTTCTCATTCCCGCCATGGACCGGCAGGCGGATCTCCGCTTCAAGGAGGGAAAAATCGATTATACGGTTGCCTGGATTCTTCTCACCTTCCTCGGTTTGTTCGGCATTCACCGCCTTTATCTGGGGAAATGGTTCACCGGCCTGATCTATCTGTTCACCGGAGGACTGTTCGGGTTTGGCTATATCTATGATTTCTGGACCCTGAACGACCAGATCAGTTTTATCAATCTGCGCCACGAAGCGATTTGAGAAATCCGTTGCTCATCACATCTCCACATCGTTTATGAACCCGCCTGATTTCTCCAACAAAAGAAACAGCATGCATTACGGTTGGTTCATCGTGGCGGCCGGGACTTTCTGCGTCCTTGCCGGGCTTGGGTTCGGCCGGTTTGCCCTGGGCATGCTGCTGCCTTCCATGGGCCGGTCGTTGTCCTTGTCCTACTCGCAGATGGGACTCATCAGCACGGCGAACTTCATCGGCTATCTGGTTGCCGTTCTTGTCTGCGGCAAGGTGACGGCGCGTTTTGGGGCGCGGAAAGTCATTACCGGGGCGCTATTGCTGGCCGGTCTTTCCATGATCGTGATCGGCGCCAGTCACGGGCTGTTGGCGATCATGGTTCTTTACACCTTTACCGGCATGGGGAGCGGCATGTCCAATGTGCCGATGATGGGGCTTGTTTCCGCTTGGTTCACCAGCCGTAAACGGGGCAGGGCCGCGGGGTTTGTCGTCATCGGCAGCGGTTTTGCCATTATCATCTCCGGTCGGCTTGTGCCCTGGTTAAACACCGGCGGCGCCGACGGCTGGCGGTTCAGCTGGTTTATCCTGGGAACCGTTGTCATCCTGATTTCCCTTATCTGTTATCTCATGCTGCGCAACAGACCGCAGGATCTCGGGCTGGAGCCGGTGGGTGCCGATGCTGTTTTGGGCGGCGGCCGTCCGCGCTCATCTTTTGCAACCAAACCGGCCACGTCGCGCACCCTGTATCACTGCGCCGCTATTTATTTTCTTTTCGGCTTTACTTACGTAATATATGTGACTTTTATTGTCACGGCGCTGGTGCAGGAGCGGGGATTTTCCGAAAGCGCGGCCGGCGGTTTCTGGTCATGGGTCGGCTTTTTGAGTCTTTTTTCCGGGCCGGTATTTGGTGTTTTTTCCGACAGGTTCAGCCGGAAGGCGGCATTGATGGTGGTTTTTTCCATCCAGGCCCTTGCCTATCTCATGGTCGCGGTTAATTTGCCCGGTCTTGCCTTGTATCTTTCCATTGGTTGCTTCGGCATCGTGGCCTGGAGCATCCCGTCGATCATGGCGGCCCTGATCGGGGATTATGTCGGACCGCGGCGGGCGGTTTCCGTTTTCGGCTTCATCACCTTTGTTTTCGGCCTCGGCCAGATTTCCGGACCCTATTTGGCCGGGGTGCTGGCGGAAAGAACCGGCAGTTTTTCCGGCAGCTTTTTTCTTGCCGCGGTTCTTGCCCTCCTTGCCGTTGGTCTTTCGGCGTTCCTGCCTTCTCCGGCGCAGCCGGATAAGTGCTGAGAGGCATGCATGAAGGTGCTGCTGGCTCGTGTTTTCTTGGAAAAAGTGGGGAAGGAAAGGAGAAAATGGCAAAGCGATTGGTTGCCCCATGCAGTGACAGGTCAAAGGAGAAGGGCGGGCTCCTTCATTGCGAGCATGCCTTATGCCAGACTTGCCGCCTTGGTGGAAATAAAGTTTATCAGTTTTTCGTTTTGTTCTTCAGATAGTTTTTCAAAAGCAATATGGCATTTCCGTACAAAAACATTGAAAATGGATTCCCCGGCGCTTCGTTCGCTTTGCAGGATACGAATGTTCACGTCGCTCAACGCTGCGGCATGATGCCCCAGACAGCGAATTTCAATGCTTCCCCCTGGTTCCGGCACATAGTCTTCATTTATGCATGAACAGCGGAACCCGCCGAGGCTGATATCTTCTATTTTGCCGATATTTTTTGCATGAATGACAAAATTACCGTTCTGCAACTTGAATCGTTGGTTTTTTCTGCGTTCAATCATTTTCACCCTCTCCTTTTTGCAAAAAATTACTGTTGTCGGCTTCTTAAAGTCTTTTTGCCGAAAAAGAAATGCGGCAAATTGCCGCGCGGCAAGGGTGGGCGCCTTTTTCTCTTTCAACGGCAGGGAATCAGCTTGAATTATTTCTGAAATATGTCAGACTAAAAAGTTAGGAAAATGCCGATTATTTCTTCTTCCCTGACCCGTCTTTTTGCACTCCTCGGCGCACTTGCAAAGTTGAAATCATGAAAAAATTATTTGTTTTTTTGTTGGTTATGTCGGTTTCCGGCATGATTTTCCCCGGCATGCCGCATGCGGGCGGCGGCCCGGTGAACCGGACAATGGAGATCCTCGGCCATCTGCCGGGGATACGCGCCGATCAGGTCGATGCCGGAAAAGGTATCGTTGAAAATATGGACTACACCAGCATGCGGGTCTTCCGGGCTTTGTGCGGCCTGCCGGACATGACCCCGGCCGAGGCATTGCGCCTGCTTCCCCATATCAAGGAAGATGCGCTGGGCTATGATCACTTGCTGCTATTTGAGCAGTTCTGCGCCCTTGATGGGGTGACGGTCGCCATGGCCTTATCCGTTCTGCCGGAGATCAGGGAGCTGGGCTACACCACTGTCTGGTCCGCCACCAGCCTTTTTCTCGTCCCGGGGATAGGCCGGGAGCAGGCGCTGTCCGGTCTTGCCGCTCTCGGCACCCTGCGCGATGCGGCGCGTTGGGCGGCCAAGGCTTTTTTTGAGACGGAGGGGCAGACGGATGCATCCATTGCTCAGGGGCTTGCGCGGCTTGCCGAAATGTCCGATCAGCGCTGCTGGGCGGCGGAGGCGGGCAATAAGATTGACGGCATTACCGCGCAGCAGGCCCTCACGCTGATGGATGACATCCTGGGAATCGGGGAGAATGACATCGCCAATGTCCGGGCGCTGCTCAGCCTGCCGGACATGACCCCTGCCGCCGCCCATGCCTGGCTCACCGGTTATTTTGTCCTGACTCCGGCTGATCGCGACAGTGCCTATTCGCAGCTTGCATCCGCTGAAAAAAAGATACTGCTTCAGGCCTTTTTTCATGCTTCCGATCATTTCGTTCGTATGATCAATGATTTTCATTCGGTCTGCAACCGGAACGGCGATGAAATTTCCGAGGGGGAACTCCGCTCCTCTTCTTTTGAGAAATTATCGTCGCTTTTTTATCGGTTGCCCGGCGGAGCCAGGGTGAAATTTTTTCCGGCCTTTTCCCTGGCGTTGCAAAAAAGAGACAAGGGGTCGGTGATTTACGTGCTGCGGGACGCGACCGCCTTTTCCCGCAAGTATGCGGCCACCCAGCTCTCCACCGCAAACATTTATGCGTTGATGACCAGGGTGTCGGTTCTTTACGACAGCTCCTTCCGTTTGATCCTTATCCCGGAACTGCAAAAGAGAATCGCGGTCCTGTCCGGGGGCCGGCTGCTGACCTTTCTGCAGGGTGTTGATCCGGAAAATATTTTTGTCGCCAATTTCGTTTCAGGTCTTTCCCTGAAAGGAAGACTCGGGGTCTTTTTTCCTTCCGACCTGGCCGGACAGGAAGAAATTCTTGAACTGGTCGCCGCTTCGGCCTTTCAGGATGAAAACAGCCTGGTGCTTTTTGCCGCCACTTTTGAAAAGCTTCTTGCCGCAATTCTGCCCGGCGCCCGCAATTTCATCATCGATAAAATGCTGGCCAAGGCCGCGGATGAAAATATTTTTGCCAAGCAGGTGCGCACCATCCTGCAGTATTTCCTGGAAGAGCAGCCGAAAATACTTGGGCAGGAAAATACGGAACGAATTGTTGCCGCGCTGCGGGGGCATGCGCCGGTCAATCTGGCAAAATTTCGGCAAACGCCTTTTGACCAATGGCGACAAGACGGGGTGTTGAGCAGTTTGTCGGTTTTTCACGGGGATGATGACGGGCACGGGTCTTTTGTCGCAAATTGCGGATTTTTACTCGATAAAGGCTATCGTCCCAGACCAAGCCTTCGTTTTCAGCCGGAATTCGATTCACCCATGGCCAATGAGGCGCTGCGGGATATTCTGCGCGATGTCGGCGGGAAAAAAAGCGGCGGCATGGGGAAATTGTTTTCGTTTCTGAAGCACAATGAGATCGTGGTTGATTTTTTCAAATATGCCGGAACGGTTGAGATTTCCCACAGCATCAGTGTTTACCGCAATCCGGAGAATCAGCAGATTCTGCTTGAACAGTTTATAAAGGAGGGGCATGAGATGTTTGCCCACCGGGGACACAGCTACTGGCTCAATGAGCATATTCTCGACCCGCTGCAGAAACTTCTGGAAACCGGCCGGATCAAGAAGGAAAACATGGCCGGCAAAATTCGTTTTCTCAGCATAGGGGCCTGCGGCGGCGTCAACATCTACGCGGATCTCACCCGCACCTTCTGCGGGACAATTGATGTCCTCGGCAGTCTGGGGGCCGGCAAGACGAGGATCAACAATCTGTATAACTGGTTTCTTTTTGAAACGGTCGCCGCCGCAAAGGCGGAAATGAGCTGGAAGGAAGTGGACAGTCGGGCGCAGCCGCTTTTTGCGGAGGATCCGGAAAAAGATTATCAATTGCCCGGTGAATTGCCGTCAATCCTCTATAAGGTGATCGGTGAAGAGCGCTGCTGGTTCTGACCGGATTTTTAATTTATTGAAAACGGCTCGCGGGATCGGTGATTTTTGGCCGTTTCGCCATACGGCTGTTCAAAAACATATCTTTTGTTTTTGACCACGGCAACAGGGGGGATGAATGTTCTTTCAAAAAGATCATACCCCTCTTTCAGGTTTGTCCAGAATTTCATCCACGGCGAACGTTTGTAAAGCGCCATATTTTCCGCCGTCATTCTGAATGGGAAAACATCGACATTGAAAGAGCGCTGGCCGTTTTTCAGCGCTGCCTCGGCCAGGGTGTATATTTCTTCCATCTGTCCGTTGGTCATGGCAAAGCAGCCGACTGAAACGCAGTCGCCGTGCACCATCAGGGCACTGCCGGAACGGCCCAGGGCCTTGTCGTATTCATTGGGGAAACCGATGTCAAATGAAAGATGAAAGCGGCTGAACGGATTGAGCCGGTCTTCCGTGACGGAATAAAAACCTTCCGGACTTTGTCGGTCCCCTTCCCGCAGTTTCGGCCCAAGATCACCGGAAAAAGCGCATATCTCATATGTTTTAAACAGTTTGTAATGGTCTTCGTCCTGCACCCATAATTCCAGTTCGTTCGACTGTTTAAAGATGCGGACATAAATCGGATTGCCGAAATCGATACCGAGTCGGGCAAGATGCGATTCCAGGGAAGGGGCCATGTTTTGGCAGACTGCCGTGGATTTTGCGCTGGCCATCATGGCGGCGAAGGCCGGAGTGTATGACAGGCCGCACAAAAGAATGATGACGGCTGCGACGAACCGGCATGGGCGGAATTTTCGGATATCTCCGCTGCGGTCAGGACGTGACGCTGATTTTTTCATGGGGTCTTTCCATCGTTGGATTCGTAAAATTTCCAATTAAACCGGAGCAACACATGAATTTATCGAGTTGGGCAATCGAAACCGACGGGGACGGCTGTTTGTGCCGAACCGTCGGAAATGATTCTTCATTTCTATCAATAGCACAGCTTTTCGGCTGAAACAAATATTTTGAGCCGTTTTTCAAATAAAAACAGGATATTCTTCTTTTTGTCCGGTTGCGTTGAAAATCAGCAAAAAGAATACCATGTGGAAATGTATTTTTTCTTTTCGCCGTTTTGACGGGCGGAAATCCTGATTGACATCAGGATGAATTGTGGGTTTGATGAATTTTGATGAACTCGTAAAAAATCTTTTTTTCACCATGGAGCGCGCAGAGACCTCAGAGCCGTTTTTTTGTTGCGGACAGCGGTTTGCTCATGAGTTTTTTGCTCTCCGGGGTAAATTTTAGTTTTTCCGCAGCCATAATTTTGAAGCCGGAACGAAATAATTATAAAGAAGAGTTGCGTTCTTTTGTAACGGTTCCTCGATTTTTCTTTAACCCTGCATGCCTATGCGCCACTTGCCGATATTTTTGACACTGCTGCTCTGCCTGCTCGCCGACCCGCCGCCGGTTGCGGCTGCCACCCTTGAACTCCCGCTGACGCTGCGCACCTCGCTGCTGAAGCGCGCCCTTGTCCGCCATCTGGACCAAAAGGAAGGGCAGCCCGTCGTGCTTTATCAGGAAGGGCCATTCCGCTTTCTCCATTCCGAACGCATCCAGTTTTTTATAAAGAACGGGAGCCCGCATTTCACCTGCCATGGTCGTGCCGGTTTGGGCTTCAAGTTTCTCGGGATGCTGCCGCTTGCCGTGCAATGGAGTGGTTCCATTGACTTGACGCTCAGCCCTTATATGGACAAAGATTGGCATTTGCGCTATCGCATCCTGGATTCAACCATCTATGACGATGAGGGGAAAACGCCGGCAATCACCGGCTTTGTCTGGGATTTGGTAAAGAAATTCCTCCATCCCCGCCTGGAAAAATTTTCCCTGGATCTCTCCCTGCCCCAGCAGGAAATTGTCGGCATTTTGCGGGCCTGTTCCTCTGAAACTGAAGCGGAACAGCTGGAGTCCGTGCTTCGCACATTGAGAGTCGGTGCCGTCCGCATCGATTCGTTTGGTATTGTGGTGCCGCTGCTGTTGACGGTTGACGATAACCCTCCGGCCGCAACAGCCCGGCTTCCGGAAGAAACTCCGCTCGTTCCCGAGGAAATCGAGGCATTTCAAAAGGTGATGGAGCCCTGGGACGCCTTCCTTGTTTTTGTCGTCAAGAATGCCGCCGCTGATTTTGTTGATGCCGGGATGCGCGAGGAGTTGTTTGATCTTCTCATCAGCAGCCGTTACCAGCTCTTGCCCATTTTGACCGGGGATGTGCCGGTGGAGCCGGGCGATCCCCTGCGGGCGCTGTTTATCGAGGCCTGGCAGGAGTTGCGCATCATCATCGAGCATGCCGAGGAGCGCGGTCTGGTCCAGGAACAGCCTTTGCGCTATGTGACATTCGTCAATGCCGGCGACGCCCTTGTTGCGCTTGATAAAGCGGCGCCGGAGCTGGGCATGCGGATCAGCAGCGAGGGATTGCGCCGCTGGGCGCGAACCCTGCAGCCGACCGAGGGGGAGGATCCTTTGCAGTTTGACTGGGATGTGGATCCCATGTTGCGGGATTTATTCAATTTTGCCCCTGAGCCGGAACCGGCGCCGCAGTCGGAACCGGAGACGATGCCTGCGCCCCGCAGCCGGATGTTTTGGAATATTTTCTTTCCCGAGGCCTGTGCCGCTGACGCGGATTTGCATAAACAGCTTGATCGCTGGGTGCCTGATCTGGATGATTTGTTGAAATACCAGCAGTTGATGGAACAGCTCATTACCGCCGTTGCCGACGATGAACTGAGGAGCAACAACCTCGATTCCCGCTATGAGGCGGTTTTTCAACATCTGCTGCCGGCAACGGCATTGATCGAAAGCTGCTGGCGACAGTATGTGCGCCGGGACGGCGAGATTTCCTTCCTGAAGTCAAAGGCCGGCAGTGTCGGCCTGATGCAGATCAACCAGAATGTCTGGCGCGGCTTTTATGATGTGGAACGGCTGCGCTGGGAGGTGGGATACAATACCCGGGCCGGGGCGCAGATTCTCATGCGCTATCTGAAGAAATACGGTTTTGAAGCGACGGAAAAGAGCGAGGATATGAATAACGGCATCCGCGCAACCTACGCGGTCTACAATGGCGGCCCCCGCGCCGCCCGCCGTTTCATGAAGCAGGACGGGCCACGGCCCAGGAACGCCTTGTATGATAAGTTCTGGCGGGTCTATCAGGGGATTGCCGCGGGCGGCACCGTCAATCTCGCCTCCTGCGCCATTGATTTACCCGATGCGTAAACGGCGGAAGGCGGCGGCCTTCTTTCATGCGGTCAATACGGGCTGATCATGGCTCCGGCGGAAGAAATCGGTTGCCCGTTCCCGGGCTTCCGCCACTGAATGGCTTGACTGAACAGCCGAGGCAAGCCGCAGTCCGAACGGGTAGGTCTTGCTGAAATAGTGGGTGAATTCCTTCAGTCGGCCAAGCCGTCGTTCCGGCCGGAAACGCGCTTCCAGCTGCTGAATAAAGGAAAAATAGATGACGGCGCGATCAATGACGGGCGGCGGATTCGTTCCATACAGCTCTGCGGCAAGCTCTTGAAACAGCCAGGGACGGACCACCGCGCCCCGGCCGAGCATCAGCCCGTCCGCCCCGGAAAGAGCCAGGCAGCGGCGAGCGTCGTTGACATTGAAAATTCCGCCATTGGCCACCACCGGGATGGAAAGCCGGTTTTTCACCTTGCCCACCCATTCCCAGCGCGGCCGGCGACTGAAGGGTTCTTTCCGCAGCCGGGCATGCACCGTCAGCAGGTCAATTCCCTCACCTTCGAGCATCAGGCAGAGATTGTTCAGCCGTGTTTCATCAAGCTCCTCACCCAGTCTGATCTTGGCGGTCAGGGGCAGTTCGGTGCGTGATCGTGCCTCTGCCACCAGTGCCCGCAGATGCGCGGCGTCATCCACAAGTTTGCTGCCGCCGCCGAATTGCCGGACTTGCGGGGCGGGACAGCCCAGATTCAAATCGATTGCATCGCCGCCCAATTGGTGCACCCGGTCAATGGCCGGGGCAAGTTGGTTTTTGTCGGCCACCAGCAGCTGATAGGAAAGCGGGTGCTCCGCCTCGGTGCTGATCAGAAAGGGGGAAATCGCGGCATTTTCCTGGGGCAGCCTTTTGGCGGACAGCATCTCGGTGGAAAGGAGCCCGACTCCTCCCAGCTGCAGGAGCAGGCATCTGAAGGCGGAATGGGTGATGCCGGCCATGGGCGCCAGCAGGAGCGGCGGATGGATGCACAGGTTACGGACTTTCAGCATGGGGGAAACGATTCTCGCAAATGATCTTAATCAAGGATCGCCAGATCGCCGTGGCCGCACTCCGAGCAGCGCAGCATGGGTTCCCATTTTTCGAAGGCTACCCGCCAGCCCTCTTCCTTGATTTGCTTTTCGTATTGTTTTTGGCAATGGTCGCAGAGCCATCGGTCGCCTTTCGGGGTCACCCAGAGTTTCATGATTTTCACCTGTCCTGTTGCAATAATTTTTGCTGTGTAAAATGAACGGCCGCCATTCTACATCATCGCCGGGATTATTACGATGTTTTGCCCGGCGTTTTTCAGGCAACCTGATTAAATTTATGCTGTGATGACAGCGCTGGACTTCTGATGAAGAGAAAAACCGCCGTATGCGTCAAACCGGAATTTGCCGGGTGCAGTCTGCTTGATTTTGTCGCCCGCCGTTTCACTTATCGCAGTCGGGAAGAGTGGCTGCGGGAGCTGGAGGCAGGTCGTTTTCTGCTTAATGAAGCGGGCCCCGCCTTGCCCACGGCGCAACTCGCCGCCGGTGACCGGCTTTGCTATCTCATGCCGGAACTTGAGGAACCCTGGGTTGAACGGCGATTTACCGTCCTTTATGAAGATGACGATCTGCTGGCGGTGGATAAACCGGCGCCCCTGCCCTGCCATCCGGGCGGACGTTTTTTTCGTCATACCCTCTGGGCCCTGCTGAAGGAGCAATACGGCCTGGCCAATCCGTCACTGGTAAACCGTCTTGATCGGGAAACATCCGGCATTGTTCTGGTGGCAAAAAACAAAAAAGCGGCACGCCGATGCTGCCGGCAGTTTGCCGATCATCTTGTCCTGAAGCGCTATCGGGTGGTGGTGGAGGGGGAATTTCCGCAGTCGCCGCTGCAGGCGGAAGGGTGGCTGGACCTTGACCCGTTCAGCGCCGTTCGTAAAAAGGTTCGTTTTTATCCAAGGCAAGGGGCGGAGGCGGTTCCGGTCGGGGCGGCAGCGTGCCGCACCTCTTTCCGCCGGCTCCATTATGAAAACGGCATCAGCTTCCTGGAGGCCCTGCCGCTCACCGGCCGCTGCCATCAGATTCGGGCGACCCTGTGCGGTCTCGGTTTCCCTGTGGTGGGCGACAAGCTTTACGGCGTGGATGAGCAGCTCTTTCTTCGTTTTCAAAAGGATTGTCTGACCGCAAGCGACCATCAGCGGTTGCGCATGAATCGCCAGGCCCTCCATGCCGAATCCCTGTCCCTCACCCACCCGGCCGACGGCCGGCCATTGTCCTTTTTTGCTCCCCTCCCCGCGGCATTTCGTTCCCTGTTGGCGGGGGGCGGCGTCATGTGATCCCGGAGCGGTTTACTGTCTTTTTTCGGTACCCGCGATCTGTTTGAGGGTGAGATAGCTGCCCTGGCTGATGCCCATGAGCAGGACCAGCTGGGTGGGGACGTCCCAGATGATGCCGTCCAGTATCGACTTGACGACAAAGAGAATGATGGAGATGATCGTCCAGAAGAGCATCTGCGCCTTGGCCAGGGAAGGCTGCGGCCCTGTCGGCGTCAGGTTCATCACCAGATCGCTCCAGGATGCCTTTGTCGGCCCGGTCTGTCGTTGCGCCTGCCGCCTGCCGTCGGCAGGAATGATTAACCCGCCTCTTTCCGGCGAAACCAACCGTTGCGTCTGCCACTGGCCGACCGAGGCCGTGAGCACGGAAAAGCCCATCAACAGCAGCAGGCTGTCGGGGATATTCGGAACCTTGAGACGCATGAAACCGTAACCGAGGACAATGCCGCCCACCGCCATGGTCCACAGGGCCACCTGGGTAAGCGAGACGGACAGCGCCCCGTTGGCGGCGGTTATCAGGCTGAGCAGGCCGCCTGGGTTTTTTCTTGTCATCAGATGCAGCAGGAAGATCATGATGCCCAGGATGCCCAGTGTCCACACCGTGGTGCCGATGCGGTTGACCAGATAGATCTGCCGGTCATTGACGGCTATGAAATTATTTCCCGTCGCGGGCCGGGTGATTTGGGGAACCGATCCGGTTTCTCCGCCCGTCTCCCCTCTCCAGCGCAGGACCGGCAGGACGCGGATGCCGGAGCGAAAATTCGAAACCGTCAGGTCGCCGAGAGCAAACAGCAGCGTGGTGCCGTTCAGGGTGAGGGGATTTTTTTCATCCGTCTCGACCCGCCATTGCTGGTCCGCAGCCACCTCAAAGGGGGTGCGCAGGCCGCCGAAACATTGGCTTTCGTGGCCGGGAACATATTCCCAGTCATTGCCGATCCGAATAAGGCAGAGATTTGGATTGTGGGCAAAGGTTATCTTTTGTCCGGGGACAAAGACGCGGATCGGTTGGCTGATCAGTTGCCCGTCCGGCACGATAATGCAACAGGGTGCCTGCTGCGGGGTTTCTTGGGTGGTCGACGCGGGCCTTTGATCGGCATTTTCTTGCCCGGCAGCGAGTGTTTCCGCAAACAAAGGAGGGGTGGGCAAAATAATGACAAAAATGAAGAACCAGACGAGGAGCGTTGCATGATTGATGCGTGATGCGGACAGATGATCAGTCATTTTGTTCACCTGGGGAAAAGGTCATTTCCTGCACGTCGGCGGGCAAATTCCTATACAAAATGACTACATTGTTTCAATCTGCTTTGTCAACTGAAAAGAAAATGCTGATTTCCGAAAAAAGAGAATTTCTGCAAGGACACGATCATTTAATCCCTGCTCCGCAGGCGGGTCCCGTTCACTCCGCCTGTTTTTGCTTGTGGCTCAGGTCTTCCGCCCAGTCCTTGCAGGCCTCGTATTCGGCAAAAATCGGATCCCGGCCTTCCTCGGCCACCAGCGCGCAGTAGGTGGAGATCACGGCATGTTTCCGGCCGAGAGCGGCCAATTCTTTTTTTTGTTCCGGGCCCGGTTTTTTGTACGCCTTGAGCTTCTCGCCGAAATAAACAAAAATCAGCGCCGGCCCGACAAAAAGGGACAGGGCCGTGGTTTCCAAAGTGTCGCTCTGCGGCGCGTCGGCGAATATGACGTACAGGATGAGCAGCATCCCGCAAGCAGCCAGGAACAGGAGGGCAATGCAGATCCAGAGGTGTTTCGGGCGATCCCGGAAGATATCGGTCGGTGGTGCCTGGGTAATGTCGATTTTCATACTTTCCTGTTGGCCCGGAGGGAAAATGGGGGAAAAAAGTTGCCGGGCAAAAGAACACAAGGGAGGAAAAACAAATATCAAAAAAAGCCCCTGATTCCCATGGAGTGAGGGGCTTATGAAATTCTTGGTGCGCCCGACAGGATTCGAACCTGTGACCTACGGCTTAGAAGGCCGGTGCTCTATCCAGCTGAGCTACGGGCACGTGCAATGTACGGCTAAAGGTGAAACTGTTTTTTTAGCACGGCACACGACAATTTGCAACTCAATTTCGCGGCCGCGCTCGAGGTCGTCACGGCCCCTTGACGTCGATAGCCTTTGTCTGTTATTTCTTGCACCCATGTTCACGTCCAAGCGCATGCAGAGAGAGGCTGACACCATTGCCGCCATGATCCGGATCTATTGCCGCCGCCGTCATGGCGGGAGGACGGAACTCTGCGCGGACTGCCGGGAGCTGCTCGACTATGCCCGGAAGCGTTTGCGGAAGTGCCCGTTTCAGGAAGGCAAAACCACCTGCGGCAACTGCGCGGTGCACTGCTACAAGCCGGCCATGCGGGAAAAGATCCGGCAGGTCATGCGCTTTGTGGGGCCACGCATGATTTTTTATCATCCTTTCCTGGCTGTTATGCACCTGCTGGACGGATTGCGCAAAAAGCCGAAGACGAGACGGGGCGCAACGTGAAATTGACCACGGAACACGCGGCGTTTATGGCGCCAAAAATATTTCGCACCGCTTTCCGTGCTCCGGGGTGAAAAAATGCCGGATGAGTCCGTCAGAATTTGACCCTGACCGTGTAGCTCAAGGTTTTTTTGCCGAGTCCCGGCACCGCCATCTGCCAGACCGCCGTATTGCTTGTCGCCTTTTCGTGGGGCAGTGATTCGGCAAGCATCTCCCAGTCCCCCGGAATGGGCTCGACGACCTTGACCACGGCCTCCTCTTTTTTGCCGTTTTTCAGTTCGATTTCATAGCTGCTTTCATAAACGTAATTATAGCGGGAAAAACCGGCGACTTTCCTGAATTCCATCTGTTTTTTGCGACCCGTCACATCAAAGGAATCGCCCAGTTTCAGGCGGATTGTTTCATTTTCCGGGGTGTGGTCGATGCGATCCTCGCCGATAAACTGCAGCCGGTCCCGGGAGTCTTTTTTGTAAACCCGCATCACGCCCCTGGGCAGCGGCCGGCCGAGATTGTTTTTCTTGCTGTTGACGGCCTCGAGAAAAACGCCGACTTGCAGATTGCGTTCTATGTCCCCGGCCTGGCTGCTGTAATAAAAGTCGTTGCCCTGCAGGAGGAGTTCTTTTTTGCAGGGAACGCCCGTTGCCTGCAGCAGGGCGACCTGTTTGGTTTGATTGTCCTTGATGGTTGTCGGCCGTTCCAGGCTGTAGAGATGGTATTCAAACATCTGCTCCTCAACCATGCCCCCATCCATTTCCGCTGACTGGACCATGGCCTTTTCCAGATAACGCCTGCGGTCCGTCTGTTCGGGGGGAGCCTGGTGCACGTCTCCGGCCACCAGCTGCAGGTCGGCGTTGTTATAGCTTGCCCCGCTTTCATTGGTCAAGGTGACCCAGCCGTTGATGTCAAGTCCGGTGTCATCCGGGTTCAGTTCGGCGACATAGTCGGCCTGCCAGCCGAGGCCGGAGGTGAGATAACTGAGCTCCACCTGCTGGGGACGGGCGGATTTGCTGTCGGCCAGCATGGTCAGGGTCGGCCGGTCCCGCAGGTTTTCCGGGACATGGGCAAAAACAAGGCGGCCGGGAATGCCGGTTTCGATGTGATCGCCCAGTTGCAGCACAATGCCGTTGCCGGCGCTCAACACCTTCGCTTTTTCGCTGCTTTCCTCGCCGGTGGTCGGATGGGTTCTGATCACCGTTACCTCGCGGCCCACATATTTTGCAAGCAGCGTTTCCGGAGTGAGCAGATCAAATTCAAAATTCTGTTCCAGTACCGAAAGCTCGCGACCGCTGAGCAGGGCGGTTTCCGGCCTGATCCTGCCGCTTACCTCCTTGAAGGCCAGGGCATGGCGGCCTTCCGGCAGGGTGATGGTGCGGCGGTCCTTGACCAGCGCCAGATCCTGGTTGTAAATGGTGAGGGATATGCCCTGCTGGTCCTGCAGGGTGGAAATGAATTCCTCTTCCGCCATGGCCGGAGAACCGGCCAGCAAAAACAGGGCAAGAGCCGTCATGATCGTTTTCTGCATCGCTTCCTCCTGGTTTGGGTGTCGGGCGTGCCTCATTATAAGCCGGTTGACCGACAAAAGTCCCTCTGTTATTTTCTGAAATGAGGTATCATGAAAATTCACAACCTCCGGCGTCGCACCATAATTTCACTAATGAAGAACTCCCTGAAGGAATCACCCATGACATCCCTCCGACCCTCTGCCGCCATTGCCGGCATCTACCGTTTTGAAAAAAAAAAACCGGGTGCTGCGGCCGCTCTTCCTGAGCAACGTTTCGGCCGGTTTTCCCTCCCCGGCCGATGATTATATCGACCGGGAGCTTGATTTGAACGAATATCTGATCGCCAATCCGGCCGCCACCTTTTTTGTTCGGGTGGCGGGCGATTCGATGATCGGCGCCGGCATCAATCATGATGATATTCTCATTGTCGACCGTTCCTTGGAGCCTGCCGGCGGCAGAATCGTCATCGCCATTCTGGACGGCGAACTGACCGTTAAACGGCTGGTGAAAACCGCGGACTCCTGCCTTCTGCGGGCGGAAAATCCCCTGTATCCGGATACGGAAATAGATCGGAGCATGGAGCTGGAAATCTGGGGCGTGGTCACCTGCGCCATTCATCGCCTGTAGGATGCCATGAAAAAATATTTCGCCCTGGTTGACTGCAATAATTTTTATGTTTCCTGTGAACGACTTTTTCAGCCGGGCCTGAACGGCAGGCCGGTGGTGGTGCTGTCCAATAATGACGGCTGCATCATATCCCGTTCCAATGAGGCCAAGGCCCTCGGCATTGCCATGGGCACCCCTTTCTTCAAGTGTCGAGAGCTGCTGGCAAAGCATGACGTGGCGGTTTTTTCATCCAATTACGCCCTTTACGGCGATCTTTCCCGGCGGGTGATGGCGGTGCTGCACCGGCTTGAACCTGAGGTGGAGGTCTATTCCATCGATGAGGCCTTTCTCCATCTTTATGAAATGCATGGAAAAACACCGGAGGCATATGGCCGAGAGATTCGGCGGAGGGTGAGTCGCTGCACCGGCATTCCCGTTTCCATCGGCATCGGGCCCACCAAGACCCTGGCCAAAATCGCCGGCCGGATTGCCAAGAAAGACCCCGGACACGGCGGGGCGTTTGCGGTCGACACCGAGGCGGCGGATGCCGTGCTCCGTCGATGTGATGTGTCTGATGTGTGGGGGATAGGACAACGCAAAACGGAATGGCTCCACCTGCGGGGCATCCGGACGGCCTGGGATCTGAAAAACTGCGATGATGCCTGGCTGCGCCGTCATCTGACGGTTACCGGCCTGCGGGTTGCCATGGAACTGCGCGGTTGTTCCTGCATCGAACTTGCCGACTGCCCGGTCAGTAAAAAATCCATCGCCAGTTCAAAATCCTTTGGATATCAGGTCGAGTCACCGGGCGAGTTGCGCGAGGCGCTGGCCACCTATGTGGAAACGGCCGCGGCTAAGCTGCGGGCGCAGCACGCCCTGGCAAACAGCCTGGAGGTCTCTCTTTCCACCAACCGTTTCAGCGCCGCTTCGCCCCATTACAGCGGGCGGCAGGTGGTCACCCTGCCCCAGGCGACGGCAAGCAGCACCGTGTTGATCCGGCATGCCCTCGCGGCCCTTGACCGCCTTTATAAGCCGGGACTGCGTTATCAGAAAACCGGTATTGTTCTGTTCGGCCTTGTGCCGGAAAAGTATTGCCGGCCGGGGCTTTTCAGCCCGCCCGACCGGGAAAGCGGGCCGCTCATGGCGGCACTTGATACGATCAACGGGCGATGGGGCCGGCAGACCATCCAGCATGCGGTGGCGGGCTTTGCCAAGCCGTGGCGGAACCGGCAGGAGATGAAGTCACGGGCCTACACCACCCGCTGGCAGGATCTGCCGCTGGTCAAGGCCGGATGAACGGCGCGTTCAGGCGGGAACCGAGGGCCTGGATTTTTTTCGCGGGTTTAGCGAAAATCATGCAGGCACCGGGTTTCCGTCAACCGCCAGGGGGCTTCACTCCGGGTCGTTGCCCTTCCACACCGGACCCTTGGCGGTATCAATCACCGTGATGCCCTGCTCGGCAAGCTGGTTGCGGACATCGTCGGCCCTGGTCCAGTTTTTTTGTTTTCTCGCCTGTTCCCGCTCCTGAATCAGCCGGTCGATTTCCGGAGCCAGCGGGCACTCTTCCAGCCGCAGCACATTGAGAATGGCGTTGATTTTTCCCAGGGACTCCTTGATATAGTCTTTCTGGTCCCGATCGAGCTGGCCCAGGCTGATGATGGGGTTTACCTTTTTGATGAAATCAAAGATCGAGCCGATGGCCTTGGAGACGTTCATGTCGTCGTCCATGGCGGCCTGAAAGCTCTCCTCCATATCCGAGACAAAGGCCGCCACCTTGGGATGGGGCATGTCCGGCGGCAGACACTGCAGCTTGCGGGTGAACTCGTCAAGCCGTTTGAGGCTTGTCCGGGCGGCATCGAGTTTTTTGTAGGAAAAATCGATGGGCTTGCGGTAGTGGTTGCGGATCAGGAAAAGGCGGACTTCCCGAGGGGTGTAGCCCTGTTCGATCAGCCGGCGCAGGGTGATGACGTTGTTGTTGTCAACACTCATCTTGCGGCCTTCAACCAGCAGCAGCTCACTGTGAATCCAGAATTTGGCCAGGGGTTTGCCGGTCATGCTTTCGGCGATGGCGTTTTCGTTTTCGTGATGGGGAAACAGCAGGTCGCGGCCGCTGGTGTGAATGTCCATGGTTTCGCCCAGATAATGCAGGGTCATGGCGGCGCACTCGATGTGCCAGCCCGGACGCATGTTGCCGCGGTCGGTTTGAAAGAAGACGCCGCTTTTCAGTTCCGCCAGGGTGGAGCGTTTCATCAGGGTGAAGTCAAGGGGATTATTTTTTTCGTAGTCATCCAGGTCAACCGTCTTGCCCACCTTGATTTTGTCCAGGGGCACCCGGGACAGTTTGCCGTATTTTTTAAATTTGCTGATGTCGAAATAGACCGAACCGTGCTGCTCGTAGGCATAGCCCTTGTGGATCAGCTCATGGGCGATGTTGATCATTTCATCAACATGCTCGGAGGCGCGCGGGTATCCGGTGGCGGGCAGGAGACGCAATGCCTCCATGTCCTTCAGGAACTCCTCAACGTAGTGGCCGGTGAACTCCTTCAGCGTCCTGCCTTCGCGGGCCGCGCCACTGATGGTGTTGTCGTCGAGGTCGGTGAAGTTCATGTAATACTGGACATTGTACCCTTTTTGCCGCAGCAGCCGATGGATGAGATCCGCGACAATGAAACGACGGCAATGGCCAAGATTGGCGATTTCATAGGCGGTGGGACCGCATGCATAAAAAGTCACCCGGTTCGGCGACATGGGCTGAAAAAATTCTTTTTTGCGGCTGAGGGTGTTAAAAAAACGCAATCCCCCGGTTGTTTTGGGTTTTTTTTCTTTTTTCGAGGTAAAGAGTTCGGTGCTCAGATATTTATCGCCGCTGTCCGGCAGGATGACGACGATCATCCCTTTGCTCAACTGCTCCGCCACGGCGAGCGCCGCGCAGATTGCGGCGCCGGAGCTCATGCCGGCAAAAATTCCTTCCTTGCGGGCCAGCAGCCGGGCATGACGGAAGGCCTCTTCATCCGGTACATTGATTATTTGATAGGGTGTCGACTTGTCGAAAATACCCGGCTTATAGGACTCCTTCATGTTTTTCAGGCCCTGAATCTTGTGGCCGAGAAAAGGTTCAACGGCGGTAACACGGACCTCGGGGTGGTTGTCGGCAAAGTATCGGCAAATGCCCATCACCGTGCCCGTGGTGCCCAAGGTCGCCACCACGTCGGTGACCGCGCCCTTTGTCTGTTCCCATATCTCCGGGCCGGTCGTCTTGACATGGGCCATCCAGTTGGCATCGTTGTTGAACTGGTCGGTGAGAAAATACTGATCCGGATGCTCCCTGGCCATGGCGTAGGCCCGTTCAATGGCACCGTCCGTACCGCGTTTTCCCGGTGTCAGAAGAATTTCAGCCCCATAGGCTTCCATGATCTTGCGTCGTTCGATACTGGCCGATTCCGGCATTATCAGGAGGCAGCGGTATCCCTTGACGGCGCAAACCATGGACAGACCGATGCCGGTGTTGCCGCTGGTGGCCTCAAGCACGGTTTTATCAGGAGTCAACTCGCCGCTTGCCTCGGCGGCTTCGATCATTGACAGGGCTATCCGGTCCTTGACCGAGCCGCCGGGATTGCCTGATTCAATTTTGGCGTAAATTTTAACGTTCTTGTGCGGGTTTAAACGATTGATCGGCACGATCTTCGTGTTGCCGATAAGGTCGAGAATATTTTTATATTCCATAAGCAGCTTTTGGTCTGAAAGGTGATGGCAGGAAGCGGCAAGAGCCGAGCTCGATAAACCGCGGTGCCGGCCTATCGCTCAGGTGTTTCTTTTGTCGCGGAGTCTTACGATTCTGCTTATAATGTGGCGGCTTATCTGTCAAGGGGAAAGCCGGACAATGTGGTGATGGGAACGAAGCACAACGGTTGCGGGTGCGCAAAAAAGTACAGGCGCCGGTTGCCCGGCGCCTGTAGGATGAGGGGAAATGAGAAAAGAAATTCCGGGTTCGGCGGCCCGGGGAATGCTTTAATCAACTTTGTTGAAATATTCTTTTTCCGCGCCGCATTTGGGGCAGACCCAGCTTTCCGGCAGATCGGCAAAAGCCGTTCCCGGCTCGATGCCGTGCTCAAAATCGCCTTCAGCCGGATCATACACATACCCGCAGGGACATTCATATTTGTCGGTTTTTGCCATGGTACCCTCCATTAGTGATTGGTTTGTCGCTTGTCCTAATCCATGTTTTCCATGATTTTGCCGCAGCACATGGGCAGATCTTCACCCGCCTTCACCTTCATGTATTTATTGCAGATGGCGCAAAGATAGGTTGCGTCCTCAGCCGCACTTTCACCGTGAATTCGTTCGGTGATACCGCCAGGTACGCCTTCAATGACGAATCGGGCCAGATTCTTTTTTTCCGGGATATATTCGCCGATGGGATTCAGCATCTTGTTTTCACCCATGCAGTCGATCATGATCCGCCAAAGTGACGTCAGCGAAGAGGTTTCTTCTTTGTTTTCCGGAACCAGCTCAACAATGTTTTTCTCGATAATAATCTTCATGGTTGGTTCATCCTGTTTTATAAGGCCGCTTTTCCCTCGGCCGTTATGGAATATTTGCAGCGGACCGGGCTGTCTATGTAGCCATTTGTCTTCAGACTTTTCAATTGACAACTGATGGCCTTGCTTTCAAGGCCGGTTTTTTCGGCGATATCCTTGCAGCCGCATGGCCCGGCAATTTCAGCCATGGCCGTGAGGATTGTTTTCAGTTCACCAGTCATTTCTTTTTTTGTCTGGGGTTTACATGCCATTTTGACCACCTCTTCAATATGTTAATTAATTTTTGATAAAGGTTATCATTTATTTTGTTTTTGTCAACCCTTTTTTATAGTGAAACAAGACGATCATTTATTCAACATCATTGTCGTGATCACGAAAAAAAAAGAGCGGAACAGGCCGGGGCCTGTTCCGCTCTGCATGAGCCGTATGACGCACGAAAAAATTATGCGGTTTTTTCGTTTTCCAGCTTGACGGAAATGGCGACCTTGTACAGCACGGTGATAATCAGGAAGCCGGTGGCCCAGATTCCCGCCGTGATGCCGAGCTCGACTGCGGTCGGAATGTACTCGGTTATCTGCTCAAGTCCGTTCGGCACAAAGCCGCCGAGAACGAGGCCGAGACCCTTGTCAATCCAGAAGGATACAAATATCAGAATGCAGGACAGTGCCAGCAGACCATCTGATTTTTTGCTCCGCGCGACAAAAATGAGACCGATACCGGCAAAGCCCATGATAACCGAGGCGCGCATGAACGGTACCAGATTATTGTAAACCACTCCGGTGGTGTGATCGGTCAGGCCCCAGAACAGATAGTCGAGGGTGTGCATATGACCGGGAATCTGGCTGTAATAGGCAACAAAGATTTCACAGCCCAGGAAGAAAAAGTTCAATAAGGCCGCGTAACCGATGATGGTCACCAGCTTGTCCTGAGCCTTCTGGCCGACATCGAATTTGGTGACCTGTTTCATGATAAGGGCGATCACCATGAGCAGACACGGTCCCGCCGCAAAGGCCGAGGCAAGAAAGCGCGGGGCCAGAATGGCGGTGAGCCAGAAATGGCGTCCGGGCAGACCGCAGTACAGGAAAGCGGTTACGGTGTGGATACTAACAGCCCAGGGGATGGAAATGTAAATAAAAGGCTTGACCCATTTCGGATACTTGATGCCCTTGTACTCCGAGTGGAGAATAACCCAGCCGCAGATGATGTTCAGGAACAGATAGCCGTTCAGAACGATCATGTCGTAGAAGAGCATGGAGTTCGGAGTCGGATGAAAGACCACGTTCAGCGCTCGCATGGGCTGGCCGAGGTCGGCCATGATGAAAAGCAGACACATGGCGACGGCGGCAATGGCCATGAATTCGCCGAGGATGGTAATCCTGCCGAATTCCTTATAGTGATGAAGATAGTAGGGCAGAACCAGCATCAAACCACCGGCGGCGACACCGACCAGGAAGGTGAACTGGGAAATATACACACCCCAGGTCACATCGCGGCTCATGCCGGTGGCGCCAAGACCGTAATTAAACTGGACAACATAGCAGATGACGCCCACCCCAATGATACTAAGCAGTAGCAGAACCCAAGCCCAGTATCCCAAGTTACCTTTGAGCGATTTTTCTAACATATCGGATCACCTTAGATTATGTAAAATACTGAGGGCTTGGTGCCCAAAGCGGGTTTCCGTTGAATGGTGAACCGCGACCGCAGAACCTGGGATACTTCGGAGTTCGGATCGTTCAGGTCACCAAAGACCATTGCCTTTGTATCACCGGTTGCCTCCACGCAGAGCGGCAACTGTCCCTTGGCCAGACGGTGGGCGCAGAAGCTGCACTTTTCGACAACACCGCGCATTCTGGTGGGGAACAGGGGATTCACCTTCTCGATGAACGGCACGCCGTCAAGCGTTCCCCGGGGATCACGCCAGTTGAAGCTTCGCGACCCGTACGGGCAGGCGGCCATGCAGAAACGGCAGCCGATACAGCGATGGAAGTCCATCATGACCACGCCGTCCTCGTTTTTAAAGGTTGCCTTGGTGGGGCAGGCCCTGACACAGGGAGGGTTGTCGCAATGGTTGCAGGTGACGAGAAACTTCATGGAAAGCGCCCTGTCATCTTTCTTGTAGTGGCTTTCCTCTGGGAAGGCGTTCATGAAAGGTTCCTGCCACAGCCACTTGATCTCGTCCTTTTTGTTGCCGAAATCAGGAACGTTGTGATAGGAATGGCAGGCTTCTATGCATTTTTCAGCCAGTCCTGCATTTTCATGGAATTTACCGGCGTCGATCACCAGGCCGTAACGCTTGCCCGTTGGCGCCGCTTCACCGTGCCCGCCGTGCCCTGCTGCCGCAGGTGCGCCGTGACCGGCTTCGGAAGAGGCCTGGGCGTTTTTGTTCAACAGCATATTCAGGGCAGACGGCGCGGCAACTCCGGCTACTGCCGAGATACCGGCAATCTTAAGGAATTTTCTTCTTGAGCTATCCATTATTTCGCCTCCTCAAGTGCCGCATCTGCCTGGGGTGCGACATGGCAGTCCCAGCAGTATGGATAAACAGAAGCAAAGGTATGGCAAACATCACAGAATTTTTTCTTGCTGGTGTGGCAATGCATACAGCCGTTCTGCAGGCTTTTCTCGTACAGTTTGCCCTCAACTTCAATCATTTCACGTTTTCCTTCACGGATGACTTCATCACGCCATTCGTTGAGCAGTACCATGTGTGATTGTTTCATATAGTCAATCGGCTTCACACATTCCTTATAGCCGACCGGTTTCTCCAGTTTGGGTGCCTCGACTTTTTTCCCGGCGTTATTGAAGATGGCGAACAACATCAGGCCAACGAAAATAATCAGGCCGGGAATAATTTTTCCTCTATCGTACATAGAATTATCCCTCCATTCCTACAAGAGGCTCGAATCGGAGATCCGTTTCCCTCTCTTTTTCGCCGTCCATAATGAGCGAGTTGCCCACCAGTTCCGAAAGTCCGCAAACCTTCACATTCGGATTCCAGTAATCCATGAGCGCCGACAGGGTCGCGCGGTCGATGGCGCAGACGCAGGCCAGCGTGTTGACCCCGAATTTTTCCTCCACGTGCTTGACCGCATTGGCCCTGGGGAGACCGGAACGCATTCTCAGTTCCATGATCTCACCGGTGTTGAGACCGGTGCCGCTGCCGCAGCAGAAGGTTTTTTCGCGGATGGTGTTTTCCGGCATTTCGTACCATTTGGGAACAACGTTATCAAGAATGTAGCGCGGCTCATCCATCAGCCCCATGCCGCGGGCCGTATTACATGAGTCGTGCCAGGTGGGGATGCGATGGGCATTACGCGTCGGATCAATTTTCAGTTTGTTGTTTTTGATCAGGTCAGCGGTGAACTCGCTGATATGGATCATCTTGGTCGACGCGGCGTTATCAAACACCGTGTTGGTGATCGGTGACTTCGGTACTTCCAGGAAGTCGGCCGGACCGTTCATGGTGTCCATGTACTGATGGAGCACGCGCCACATGTGACCGCATTCGCCGCCCAGGATCCATTTGACTCCGAGCCTCTTGGCCTCGGCGTACTGCTTGGCGTTCAGTTTCTTCATCATCTCGTTGGAGGTGAAGAGACCGAAGTTGCCGCCCTCGGATGCATAGGTTGACCATGTATAGTCAAGCCCCAGGTGCTCGAAGAGCAGCAGATAGCCCATGGCGGTGTAGATGCCGGGCTCGGCAAAGACGTCGGCGGACGGGGTGATGAAAAGAATCTCAGCGCCCTTCCGGTTAAAGGTGGGGGTGATTTTGACGCCGGTGATCGTCTCGATGTCGTCGCAGAGGTAGCCGATGTTGTCCTTGAAGGTATGGGGCTGCAGTCCCATGTGGTTACCGGTGCGGTTCGAGTTGGCCGCCGGCTCGAGGATCCAGTTGGTGCCAACGCCCACCAGATGCAGCAGTTCGCGCAGCATCATGGTCACTTCCGCCGTATCGATACCGTAGGGGCAGAAGACGGAGCAGCGGCGGCATTCCGTACACTGGTAAGCGTACATGAACCATTCCTTGAGCACGCCGATGGTCATGGGGCGTCCGCCCGCCATTTTGCCCAGCAGTTTGCCTGCCGTGGTAAAATCATTGCGGTACACGGACCGGAGCAGCTCCGCCCGCAGCACCGGCATGTTTTTCGGATCGCCGGTGCCGAGAAAGAAGTGGCACTTGTCGGCGCAGGCGCCGCAGCGGACACAGATGTCCATGAAGAGCTTCAGGGAACGGAACTTGTCGAGCCGTTCCTTCAGTCCTTTTAAGATGATATCTTCCCAGCCTTCCGGAAGCTTCCAGTCGTCCTGATCAGGACTCCACTCCCGCGGATTCGGAAACTTGTGGTATTCGACAATGGATTTCTTTGCCGGGTAACAGAAATTGCCCTCCCTAAATATCGCCGGTACATCCATCCAATCCTGTTTCGGGATGGCACCGGTCATAAGGGATGGCTCCCTTACTACACTTACTCCTAACTGATCTGCTTTTGGAATCGCCATTTTCCTTATTCCTTTTCAACTGGGATGTCGGCACCTTTCATGAATTCTCTGAACTCATCTTCGTAGGCCGCATATGAATGGGGCTTGATTGCCGGATCGTTCCACGGGTTAATGTGCCTTACAACACGATTGTTATTTGACATGTTGCGGGTCGGACTCAGAAAGACGCCGCCCATATGCATCAGTTTACTGAATGGAAAATAGATCATCAATGTGCAGACCAGCGTCACATGGATAAAGAATATCGGATGGATCCCCTCCGGCAGGGTCGGAGAAAACGAGGCCAGGCCGGCAGTAATCATTTTCACCGCGGCAATGTCCACCCGGTAGTAGTAACGCATGAGCAGACCGGTGACGCCGATGGCAAATATGAGAAAAAGCGGGAAATAATCAGCCGGCAGCGAAATATAGCGGATCTGTCTCAGCATGACGCGGCGCAGGAATAGGAAGGCCAGGGCTGCCAGAAAAATCATGTCCGTCTGGTACAGTCTGGGAGCACCGATCTGCAGAATACCGTCGGCCAATTCAATCAGGGGAACGAAAAACGGGATGGGCTCGGTGAAAAGGCGCAGGTGGCGGAGGACGATAACCAGAAACGAGTAATGAAACAACAGGGCAAAAAGCCAAAGGAACTTGCTTGAGCCGTATACCAGTTTCGGTCCGTCATGGATTTCCGCTTTCGTGTTGCGGAACAGTGACCGGAAAAGAACAATTTCCAGAAACATTCGCGCCGCGACTTCGAGTTTGTTGTGTGGACAGTCAAGCCTGTCCTGCTTGATCCAGGACAGCGATTTCGCCTGCCCGCATGTGGTTGGAATCCGGAATGGTACCGGTGATTTTGCCCATTGGATGACCCGATTGACAAAACCCACGATAAACACACCGAATGCCAGGTAGGGTAGCACCACCCCCAACAGGTACTGCAGACCTGTCACCTTCCCTCCCAAGAAGGCAACCACGATCAGTGCTAAGACTGCAATGAAGGGATACAGGACTCTCATTTACCGTTACCTCGCCTCACTTTAAGTGTGTTAAACGTTCCCGCAGAGCCTGACTTGCAACGGCATCATGCGGAGCCTCAATTTCAGCCTGCGCTTTTACCTGCAGGCAGTCCACAACCGGCACCGTTCCCTTGGGTGGAAATTTCTCCGGGATCGGCGATCGCGTTCGGCAATTTATTGTCTTTTCGCATGAGCTTGGAGGGACAGATGGTACCATCGGTGAGGAGATAGCGATTCTGCTTGAATTCGTTTATCCGTACCAGGTACACTTGTTCCCTGCTGTTCACGAACATGTCGAATATTGCCAGCGCGGCCGCGTCGATCCTGGCATCAAATGCCAGCCACTCTTTATATGATTCGGTCATACCCTTTTTGCCCAGTTGTTCCCGCACGAGCTCTCTCAATTTGAAAACAAAGGAAACGGCATCCGAAGCTGAAACTTTCTGTACGGCTTTGACCTTGATGTACTCCTGCAGATCCGGGGTGTATACCGCTTCTTCACCCGGGTCGCAGAGCACATCGTACAGTTCGGCCAATCCCAATCGTGTCTTGTGGCCGATGGGGTTGGCGAACTGGTTCTGCTGCGTTTTGAAAATGCGCATCGCGTCCGGGCCGTAACAGCTCAGCACGCTGTTTTCCCATTTTTCCAGGATGTCGGCCCTTTTTTCCTGCAGCAGTTGTGTCAGTTTTGTTCCCATAAAAACCTGTCTTCTCAGTAATGATACCTAAAAGATGAATGACCATTCATATTCTGAAAGCCTTGGTTATCACATTTATTTTTAATTTTCAATGAAAAAAAATGATTGGCCTATACCTTGATATCGATCATGATGCCGGCTTCCTGTTGCAGGTTTTTCAGCATCGAGGGGAGATCGCTGATATGGATCGCTTCGTCCCGTACAATCCGGCAGACCAGACCGTTCGTGCAGTCATAAATGTCCAGGGCATAGCCCCCCTCTTCCCTGACCAGGCCGAGATGGATGGCGATCCCCGCCTTTTCCAGGTTCCGGTTGACCTGGCTCACCAGCAGTTGCAGGTCTCTTTCCGCCTCATCGGTCAGATGTGCTTCCACTCCCTCGACATAGGGTCTGTTCTCGCCTCGCCGCCATTTTTTTTGATATTGATTGATGGGCAGGACAGGATTAATGCCGGCGATTTCCCGGATGGTGAGGGGCGATTCACCGGTGTCGATACGGGCAGGGCGGGGAAATTTGACTTCATCGCTGATGACCATGTTCTGACTCCTTTATGTTGCCAATCTTTCCTTCAGCCTGCTGTTGCGCTGCTCGATGCTGTTGTTTCTGATGGCGAAGGCTATGGCTTTCGGGCTGCCGATGACGATGACCAGGTTTTTGCCGCGGGTGATGGCGGTGTACAGGAGATTTCTTTGGAGCAGCGGGTAATGAACGGTATGCACCGGCACAATGACGCATTTGAATTCCGAACCTTGCGATTTGTGCACCGTAACGGCATAGGCAAGCTCGATTTCAGCCAGGTCGCTTTTTTCGTATGCCACTTCCCGGCCGTCAAAGTCGATGACAATTGGCTGGTCCTCGCTGTTTTTTTCGACAACAAAGCCGATGTCGCCGTTAAAGACCTCCTTGTCGTAGTTGTTGCGGATCTGCATTACCTTGTCCCCTGGCCGCAGGCGGCTCATCCGCTCGGGAGACGGCTCGTGGCTCGTGCCCGGATTGCAGACCTGCTGCAGGGTCTGATTCAGATTGTCGCAGCCGATAACCCCCTTGCGCATCGGGGTCAGCACCTGGATGTCGCGCAACGGGTCAAATCCGTATTTTTTCCACAACCTGCCGGCGCAGAGGCTGCTGATTTCGGCGGCGATCTCCAGCGGGTCATCCCGTTTGATGAAATAAAAATCCTTGTCCCCATGATAGTCGGGCAGCAGTTCGAGAAATTCGCCGCGGTTTATGCGGCCGGCATTGACGCTGATGAGTGAGCCTTCACTCTGGCGATAGATTCTGCTAAGGCGCACCAGAGGGAAAACGCCGGAGTCGATACAGTCCCGCAGCACGTTTCCCGGGCCCACCGACGGCAGCTGGTCCACGTCGCCGACCAGCAGCAGGGACGCTCCGGGGGAAATGGCCTTGAAAAGTGAATTGGCCAGGACAATGTCCATCATCGAGGCTTCATCCACGACAACCAGATCTGACTCCAGGGGATTGTCGTCGCCTCTTCGAAAACCACGCAGGGACGGGTCATATTCGAGCAGCCGGTGGATGGTCCGGGCCTCGCGGCCGCATGTTTCTCCCAGTCTTTTGGCCGCTCGTCCGGTTGGCGCGGCGAGATCGATCCGCACATTGCTTTCGGCAAGGATGAGGAGCAGGCCCTTGAGAATGGTGCTTTTGCCGGTACCCGGGCCGCCGGTGATGATCGTCACCCGGTTCTCCAGGGCGGTTTTCAGGGCCTGCTGCTGTTCCGGGGCAAGGGTGACAGCCATTTTTTTTGCCGCCCAGGCAAGCGATTTGTCAAGCTCAGCGGAAGAAACCGAACGACAAGGCCTGGAGAGCCGGGCAAGACTTGAGGCAACGCCCTGTTCGGCGTAATACAGCGGGGCCGGATAAATGCACCCTTGGTCCCGGGCGATTTTTCCATCTGCTTCGAGGCGCGCCATTTCACCACAAATCATTGCGGAGAGATCTCCGAGATCCCCGTCCGGGTCAAGCAGCGTCCGACATTGCGAGAGAAGCTCGGACTGCGGCAGGTAGCAGTGGCCGTTGCCTGACGCCTCATGGAGAACAAAAAGCAGAGCCGCCCGCGCCCGTCTGCTGTCGTGCAGGGGAATGCCCATGGACAGGGCAATGCCGTCGGCGCTTTTGAAGCCGATGCCCCGGATGTCTTCGGCCAGGCGGTAGGGGTTGTTCGCCACGACCTGCAAAGCCATGGTCCCATATGTTTTGAAAATTTTTACGGCAAAGGCGGCGGAAATATTGTGTCCCTGTAGAAAAACCATGATTTCATGGATATTTTTCTGTTCCTGCCAGGCGGTTGAGATCCGGGAGATTCTTTTTTCTCCCAACCCCTGCACCTCACGCAGCCGTTCCGGCGCTTTGTCCAGGATATCCAGGGTTTCCAGGCCGAATTTCTTGACGATGCGCGCGGCAAAGCCGGGGCCGACTCCCCGGACCAGCCCGGAGCCGAGATAGCGTTCAATTCCGTTTACGGTGTTTGGTTTTTCCAGGGCGTAATGCTCGACCTTGAACTGGCGGCCGTGCCTGCTGTCGTTCGTCCACCAGCCGGAAAGGGAGAGGGTGGAGCCCACCGGCACCCCGGAAAAACGGCCGACAATGGTGGTCAGGTCAGCGCCCGCATTCACCGCTTGCAAGCGGGCCACGGTATAGCCGTTTTCCTCGTTGTGAAAGGTGATGCGTTCCAGTGTGCCCTGGATTGTTGTCAGCTTGTCTTCCTCGGGCATGCGTATTCACTGATGGGCGGAGCGATGTGACCTACAGGGTGATCTCATCGCCCTCCCGGGCGAAAAAGATATTGGTGGAACCGAATTTGCCTTTGCCGCAATAGGTTTTAGCCAGTTCATCCATCTGCTCATCGGTACGCATGGGTTCATGATGAAAAAGGGCCAGATTCTTGACGTTGTTGCGGGCCGCCATGGGGCAGACATATTCGAAAAAAGAGTGACCCCAGCCCGCCTTGCCCGCGTCATACTCGGCCTTGGTGTACTGGCAGTCATAGACCAGCAGGTCGGCTCCGGCAACGAAATTTTCCACCACCGCGTTCTGGTCCAGGGCGGCCAGCTCGCCTTCCCGGGCCATTGCCTCATCATAGGAGGGGTCGGAGGGGTCGGTGACGAATATGTTGCGGAAGGGCTCCGTGTCATAGGCGGTGCAGAAGACCTTGCCCCGGTGTTCAAAGCGGTAGCCCAGGCAGAGAATGGGGTGGTTGAGATATTTGGTGGCCAGTTTGATGCCGTCACCCAGGTTATACCGTCCTTCCTTGAGGTCGATGTACTTGATGGCGGCGCCCAGTTCCTCTCCCCGTACCGGAAAGTAACGGTAGGTGAGCTGGCCGCCGACGATTTTTTCCAGGGTGTCCTGTTCGTAGGAAACAGGGCCGTAAACGGTGAGTTTGGTGCCGGGAATGTAAATGGGGACAAAAAAGGGAAAACCCATTATATGATCCCAGTGGGTATGGGAAAGAAATATTTCAGTTTTGATCGGGCCGTTGGGCAGGTCGTTTTTCATCATGAAATTGCCCAGTTCCCGCAGGCCGGAGCCGGCATCGATGATGATGAGGCGGTTGATTTCGGGAAAGCGCACCTCAAGGCAGGGGGTGTTGCCGCCGTACTTCATGGTGAGCGGTCCGGGACAGGGGATGGAGCCGCGGACGCCCCAGAATTTTACCTTCATGCTGTTTCCTCGGTTGGGTGGGGATTCTTTATTCCCTGGCAATCTGCAGAAAGACCTGGGCCTTTTCGATTTCCTCTTCAACGGTGGCGTGCAGGGCGGAAAGGCGGGGCCAGGGCACCCCTCCCGCGGTCAGGATCTGGTCCACCAGGGGGATTTCCTGGTAATGGTCACCGGCCGAGCCTATTTCAAAGATGTTGGCATAGAGGTTGGCGAGGGAGATGGTGGCGACGAGCTCCCGTTTTTCCTCGGGCAGGGTTCCCGGGTTGTGATGGTGGGTGAGGGAATAGGTCATGGATTGGTTGAGCTGCCATTTTTCGCCGATCATTTTGCCGGTGATGCGATGGTCGAAACCAAAGATCATTTTTTCGGCCCGCACCAGGGAGCAACGCTGCAGGCGGGCCAGCTCCAGGGCCTGTTGATACTCTTCGGGAAAACAGTTGGAAAGAGGTATCTTGCCCAGATCGTGCAGCAGTCCGGCAACAAAGTATTCTTCCCGGCTCGTCGGCGGGATGTTTTTTTCAACGGCAATGGCCTTGGCGGTAACCCCCACGCAGATGGAATGGGTCCAGAAGGTGTCCATTGCAAAGCATTGGGATTTTTCTTTTCCCAGGGTGCCGAGAATGGCGGTGCTTAACGCCAGGTTTTTGACGGTGTTGAGTCCCAGCATGATAATGGCGCGGGTCAGGGAGGTAACCTGGTTGGGCAGGGAATAATAGGCGGAGTTGATCAACTTCAAAACCTGACCGGTCAAGACAGGATCAAGGGAGATGACCCGGTTGAGGTCATTGGGCGAGGTGTTGGGCTGATTGCACACCTCCATGACCTTGGTCACGGTGGTCGACAGGCTTGGCATTCTGTCGATGAATTCACGGAGCTGAGCAAAAAGATCTTCTTTGGTATCTAAAGAATTTGCCATTGTTTTCTCTATTTTTTATAACCTGCGGAAAATAAAATTCATCATAGTATGTTCCCGACGCCGGGTCAAGAAATGCGGCAGTTGGGACAAAGAGAAATAACAATAAACGCGAGAGCAAAAAAATGAACGACTGCAAATTTATAATCGGCATTGATACGGGTGGTACTTATACGGACGCGGTTCTGCTGCACAAAGAGGAGAAGAAGCTCGTTGCCTCGGCCAAGTTTCCCACCACCCATCATAATCTCAGCCTGGGCATATCGAGATGTCTCGGCGAGCTTTTTTCCCGTTCCGCCATCCGTCCCGTTGATGTGGAACTGGTGGCCGTTTCCACCACCCTTGCCACCAACGCGGTGGTGGAGGGCAAGGGCGCGGATGTGGCGCTCTTGGTGGCCGGGCCGACGAAGCACTTCAAGCTGCCGGTGGTGGCGGTCAATTTCATACGCGGGGGACATAATCATCTCGGGGAGGAGGCGGAAAAGCTTGAGGTGGAAACCCTGGTGGATTCGGTGCGGAATTTGGCGGGGCTGGTTGATGCCTATGCCGTCTGCGCCGCCATGAGCATCGTCAATCCGGCCCATGAGTTGATCATGGCCAAGGCGATCAGTTTGATTGATCCCAAACCGGTCTTCTGTTCCCATGAGGTGAGCGATCGCCCGGGAATCAAGGAACGGGCGGCCACCTGCGTGCTCAATGCCCGATTGATGCCGGTGATGGAGGATTTTTTGACCGGCATGCAGGATTCCCTGGTGGCTTTGGGCATGGCCGGTCGGGTGGACATCATCAAGGGTGACGCCACGCCCATGGAAATCAGTCAAACCCATAAACAGGCGGCCTCGACGGTGGCCAGCGGCCCGGCGGCCACTGCCTGGTTCGGCCTTTCCTTTTCCCCTTCTCCCGACGCCCTGATCGTCGATGTCGGCGGCACCACCACCGATATCACGGTGATCAGGGACGGCCACCCCCTGCTGGATACCGAGGGCAGCCTGATCGGCGAGTGGCATACCCATGTTGACGCGGTGCAGATGAGCACGGTGGGCGCGGGCGGCGACAGTCATGCCTCGGTGGACGGAAGGGGCCATCTCAAGGTCGGCTCGGTCAGGGTGACGCCCCTTGCCATGTCCGACCGCATCCCGCCCCCTGCCGACTGGCTCGGTCGGGGCCTGGCGGACCGCTGCGTGGCGGCTGATCCGGATATTAGCCCGGAAGAGGCGCGGCATGACAAGGTGCTCGCCTTTCTGGTGGAGCATGGGCCGGCAACGCCGCAAACCATCAAGCAGCAATTTGACATGGCGGAAATCACCCTGGTTGACCACCTGAAGGAATTGAATCGTCTCCAGCTTGTTGTTGAAGCGGGTTTTACCCCCACCGATGCCCTGCACGTGCTGGAAAGGCTTCAACTCGGCAACCGCGAGGCCTCTCTGCAAGGGGCCATGCGTCTGGCGGCGGAGCTTGGAATCGGGGTGGAAGAGCTGTGCCGCCGGGTGCTTGAAGCGGTGGAACAGAAAATCGAGGACGCCATTGTCGACCACCTGCTGAAGATTGAGACCGGCAAGACGCTTTGCGGTTTTTACCCGGGTTACCGTAAAAGCACGATGCTCGATCTCCGTTTTGCCGCCCGCCTTCCCATTGTCGGCATCGGCGCCGCGGCCCGCTATCTGCTGCCCAAGGTGGCCCAGAGGTTGCAGACCGAGGTGGTCTTCCCGGCCCATTACGAGGTGGGCAACGCCTATGGCGCCGCCATGATAGGTCTGGCAAAATCATAATCCGAACGGGGTGATCTCGGCCGGAGTGCCTTATCCCGCTTCGGCCTCTTTTTCAAAAAACATATACAAATCCGGTTAGGTGAGATAAAAAATAAGGAAAGACAGAATCACGAAGTCTATTTCAAAAACAGTGATGTTGCTCTCTTTGCCTTGCCTTTCATTCTGAATACTGATTTCAGCTTGTTGCACAAAATAAGAAAAGTTGAATAAAGGTCTTCCATGCCCATTTCTTCCGGCCGCAGTTTTTCCCGCACTCTTGTTTTGTACATGAGTCTGCTGGTTGCCCTGTCAATCGGGCTGTTGGGAGGCTTGTGGATTTTTCAGGAGTATTCCGGCTTTACCCGGCAGGCCGATGAGATGCGGGCCGCCATGCTTGCCGAACGGAAGAATAATCTGATAAAAAAGGTGGCCGATGTTGCCGAATTTATCGGCTTCAAAAAATCGCAAACCGAAGACCGGGTGCGCGCCAACATCAAATCACGGGTTTATGAGGCCCATGCCCTCGCTACCCACATTCACCAAACCTACCGCCACACGAAAACAACGGCCGAGCTGCGGGACATGATCCGTGAGGCCCTGCGCGCTCTCCGTTTTGACAACGGGCAGGGGTATTATTTCGCCGCATCACTGGACGGCACGGAACAGCTTTTTGTTGACAGGCCGGAGTTGCAAGGAAAAAATCTCCTGGACATGCGGGACGCAAGCGGCGCTTATGTCATTCGCGACATGATCGCCATTGCCCGGCAGAACGCGGAAGGATTTTATTCCTATACCTGGACCAAGCCGGGGCGGCAGGGAAAAGATTTCAGAAAAATATCCTTTATCAAATATTTCGCTCCCTTTGACTGGTTTATCGGCACCGGCGTCTATATCGATGATATGGAGGAGGAGATCAAAAAGGAGGTGATCGACTGGATAGGTCAGCTCCGTTTCGGCAGCCGGGGGTATGTTTTTGCCGGACAGTGGGATGGATTCATTCTGGCCGGGCCGGGGCAAGGGGAGAATGTCCTGCAAAACGGCAGCGACGACGCCCGGCGGGTTGTCCGGGAACTCATCGACCTTGCCGAAACCGGGGGAGGCTACATCTATTATGACATGCCGAAGTTTGACAACCAGGCTGCGGGCATGAAGACAAGTTATATACTGCCGGTCGAGGAGTGGCAGTGGTATGTGGGCGCCGGAGAATATATCGACGACATCGAGCTTTCCCTGGCCGCGGCAAAAAAATCCATGCATGCCCGGATGCGGGAAAACATTATCAGCATCCTCGTTGTTCTGCTCGGCCTGCTCCTCACCTCTTTTTTCATTGCCCGCTGGATCAGCAGGAAAACCAAGAGGAATTTTGCCGTGCTCACCTCCTTTTTCGAACGGGCCGCTTTCGGGCTGCATGCCATTGACACGGAGGAGCTTGAGTTTGCCGAATTTCAGCAGATGGCGGTGGCGGCAAACACCATGGTCGCCGAGCGCAATCGGGTCATGGTCGAACTGGGCGAGAAAGAGGACCGCTACCGGTCCCTGTTTGATTCGGCCAGTGACGCCATTGTCATTCTGCAGGACGGCGTCTGCGTCGACTGCAATGAAAAAGCCCTGCTCCTTTTCGGCGCCGGCCGGCAAGAGTTCATCGGTTCGCCGCCGCACCTTTTTTCGCCGGAAATACAGCCGGACGGCATCCTGTCCCAGGCAAAAGCCGTTGCCAAAATGAAGCTTGCCATGTCCGGCCGACAGCAGTTTTTCGAGTGGATGTGCAAAAAAAAGGACGGCACATTATTTGAGAGCGAGGTGAGTCTTTCCGTGCCGCGGCTGGGGGAGAAAGTCTATGTGCAGGCCATAGTGCGTGACATCACCGCCCGCAAGCAGGCGGAAAAGCAGCTGGTGCGGCTTGCCTCGGCCATCGAGCAGGCGGCCGAGGAAATTGTCATCACCGACGGCAACGGCAATATCGATTATGTCAATCCCGCCTTTACCCTGATTACCGGCTACCCTCTGCAAGAGGTGGCCGGAAAACCATATAACTTTCTGGCCGACAAGGCGGCTGATCCCGTTTTCGATGCGATATGGGAAACAATGCTGGAAGGCGCCGTGTGGCGGGGGCGGATGTCGCACCGGAAAAAAGACGGCCGGGTATTTGAGGCCGACAGCGCTGTTTCCCCTATTGTCGATCAGCGCGGCCGGCGGATGGGCTATGTTTTTGTCATGCGGGATGTGACGGAACAGATCAAGGTGGAGGCCATGTTCAGGCAGACCCAGAAAATGGAGGCCATCGGCACCCTGGCCGGCGGGATTGCCCATGATTTCAACAATATTCTTGCCGCTGTTTTCGGTTTTGCCGAAATAGCAAAGATTGATGTGCCGCCGGATTCCCGGGCAGGGAGAAGCCTGGACAAGATTCTTGAAGCGGCCGGCAGGGCGCGGGATCTGGTCAAGCAGATCCTCACCTTCAGCCGCAGGACCGATTTGCAGCCGCAACCGATCCATCTCCGGGTTCTTGTCAAGGAGGCCATGAAATTACTGACCGCCTCCCTGCCGTCAACCATCGCGATCCAGGCAAATTTTCAGTCCGGCGAAGCGGTGATGGCAGATCCCTCCTCCATTCATCAGATTATCATGAACCTCTGCGCCAACGCCGGGCATGCCATGCGGAAAACCGGCGGCATCCTTTCCATTTCCCTTCTTGATGTCGATCTTGATTCCGATTTCGCCCGGGTTCATGCCGGTATTACCCCCGGCCGCTTTGTCCGTTTGACCGTCAGCGATACCGGCCACGGCATCCCCCCCGAGGTTGTCGACCGCATGTTTGAGCCCTTTTTCACCACCAAGGAGGAGGGAGAGGGAACCGGCATGGGGCTTGCCGTGGTGCACGGCATTGTCCAGCGGTTGGGCGGTGCAGTCACCGTGCACAGCGAGATCGGCAAGGGCAGCTCCTTTGCCGTTTATTTGCCGATGCACACCGGCGGATTGGAGGAAAAAAAGAGGGAGGATGAAAGGGTTGCCGGAGGTTCGGAACGCATTCTTTTTGTCGATGACGAGGCCTTTATTGTCGATGTGGCCAAACAGATGCTGGAGCTGCTCGGTTATCAGGTAATCGCCAGAACAAGCAGCCGGGAGGCACTCGCCTATTTCACGGAGCATGCCGATGACATTGATCTCTTGATTACCGATTACACCATGCCGGCCATGACGGGAATCGATCTGGCCGGGAAGGTCCGGGAGATTCGCCCTGATCTGCCCATCCTGCTCTGCACCGGCTATAATGCCGGCTTGTCGGTTGATGAAATAGAGGCGGCCGGCATCCGGGAGATTGTTTACAAGCCCGTGGTCCGCAAGGATCTGGCGGCGATCGTTCGTCGCACTTTGGATGCAATTGAGAATTGAGAATGAGAGCGCCTTGTTCCGTAATTACCAATTCTCCATTTTCAATTATCAATTTCTTTTTATCCCGTATTTTCCCATCTTATAGCGCAAGACCCGTTCGCTGATGCCGAGCGCTTCGGCGGCATGGGTCTGCACCCAGTCATGTTTTTCCAGGGCGGCGAGAATCATCTCCTGTTCCACTGATTCCAGCCGCTCGCCAAGGGATCCCTGCTCGCCGACCGACTTGTGGAGTCGCATTTCGGCCGGCAGGTCGGCCACCCGGATCACCGGACCGCGGAGCATGGTGACGGTGCGCTGGATAACATGCTCAAGCTCGCGGACATTGCCGGGAAACGGGTACTTGACCAGGGTGGCCATGGCCTCCGGGTCAAAACGGACCGGCCGCATGCTGTAACGCTCGAGAAAAAAATCAACCAGCAGCGGGATGTCCTCCTTGCGCCGGCGCAGGGGCGGGATTTCTATTTCCAGCACATTAAGCCGGTAATAGAGATCTTCCCGGAATTTGCCTTCAGCGGCCAGCTCTTTGAGATCACGGTTGGTGGCGGTCAGCACCCGCACGTCCACCTCGATATCGGTTTCGCTGCCCACCCGGCTGATCTTTTTTTCCTGCAAGGCCCGCAGCAGCTTGGCCTGCAGGTTAAGGGGAAGCTCACCCACTTCGTCGAGAAAAAGACTGCCTGCCTGGGCCAGCTCGAAGCGTCCTTTCCTTTTGGATGTGGCACCGGTGAAAGATCCCTTTTCATGACCGAACAACTCCGACTCAAAGAGATTTTCCGGCACCGCCGCACAGTTGACCTCAATAAAGGGCGCCTGGCTGCGGGGGCTGAGCAGATGAATGAGATGGGCGATGAGCTCCTTGCCGGTACCTGTTTCGCCTCGGATGAGCACGGTCCACGGTGTCTGGGAAACCCGTTGCACGGTGGAGAGCAGGTTCTGCATGGCGGGACTCGCGCCGATGACCTTGAGCGGCAGTTCGCGGCTGTCAAGGGTTTCCGTCACCGCGGCGACATCTTCCTCCATGGCGGTCTGCTGTTCTATCCGTTCGATTTTTTCCAGCAGTTCCAGCAGATCAACCGGTTTTTCGAGAAAATCGTCAGCCCCGAGCCGCATCACCTTGACCGCGGTTTCAACCGCTCCATAGGCGGTTATCATGATGGCGTGCACCAGCGGATTGATTTCCTTCAAGCGGGCCAGCACCTCATCGCCGTTCATGTCCGGCATCTTATGGTCAAGAAGAACGAGCTGGACCGGGTGGAGGGAGAAAAGCTGGAGGGCATGGGTGCCGTTTTCCGCCGCAAAAACCTGGTATCCTTTTTTCTCCAGGAAGCCCTGCAGCGTTTCCCGCTGCATTTTTTCGTCATCAACCACAAGTATCTTCATGGAATCACTCTTCAGGTTGTTTTTTTCCGGTGGTCAGCGGCAGGGAGATGACGGCGCGGAAAATTTTGTTGTCCGGGGTTTCAATGGCAAGCGAACCGCCATGGGCCTGGGCAATGCGCCGGGCAATGGGCAGGCCGAGACCGGTTCCCCTGGTTTTGGTGGTAAAATATGGCTCAAGAAGCTGGCTGAGGTCATCCGGCAGCGACAGGCTGCTGCTGTTTTCAATGATGATCCGCGCGATTTTCCCCTGCTCCTCGCCGGCGATAAGGGAAATTTCGCCGCCGGCGGGCTGCGCTTCAACCGCGTTTTTGATGATATTTTCAAAAAGGCGGCCGAGAAGTTCAAAATCTCCGGCCACGGCTGTCGGTAAATCGGTGGCAAGCCGCATCGTGATCCCCTTGTCGAGGCACTGGGGCTGGTACAGTTTGGCAATGGCGCTGATCACGGCAGCAAGATCAACCGGCTCGGGTTGTATGGTAATGGGTTTTGTGTAACGCAGCAGGTCGCCGATAATGGCATCGGTCCGCTTAACCGCCTGGCGCATGCTGGCGGCCAGGTCCCGGTGTTCCCGGCTCAGCTCGTCCGCCTCGATCTCGATGCGCTGCAGCCCCATGCTGATGGCGTTTAAGGGATTACGGATTTCATGGGTTATGGTTGCGGTGGCCCGGCCCAGGGCCGCGTCTTCCCGTTGCTGGGCAAGTCTGCGCTCATAATCGGTAATTTTGTGCAGGTACGTTTTCTGGTAACGGTACAGGAGCCAGGAAAAGAAGATGCCCAGAAAGGAAAGGAGCATGGTGAAGATGAGCACATTGCGCCAGATCTGACGAACCCGCATGGTATACTGTTCCGTGTCGAAACCGACCCGCAGTTCGGTGCCGCCCGCCCTGATGCGCTGCTCGACGATCTGGCCGGTCGGATTCTTGTCCCGTTCGTCGGCCAGGGTCACATACTTGATGCCCGGCAGGGCTGACAGGGCTTCGAGCAGGGCCGGCATGCGCAGCTGCTGATGGAGCTTTTCAACCGGCACGGCGGAAAAGCCGAGCAGGATGCAGCCGCCGGCCTCCCGAGGCCAGGTCATGACGTATAATTTTTTATCCGCAAGGTAATCAAGGCGTGTTTTCCCGCCGCCGCAGGTGAAGGCGGAAAGCAGGGCGTTGCCGGTGCTGGTCCTGCTGCCGTCGCCGTTGACGATGAGGATGGCGGTGAGCCCGGTTTCTCCGGCAAAGGCGTTCAGCTCGGGTGAAGAAAAAGGCTCCACCGAATCAAGATAATCAAGGAAACGGGCGGTATTGGCCAGAAATGTTTTTATCGTCTGTTGCAGGGCGTTTTCCGCCAGGATGGCGGTTTTGGTGTTCTGCTCAATAACGCCGCTGACCACCCGGGAATGCATGCCGGCGTAATTCCGGAAGTTGCCCCGCAGCTGGCTCACCTGCCAGAGGGAATAGACCAGGACAATCAGAATCAGGCCGCCGATGACCAGCAGGTTGATTTTCCAGGAGGGGCCAAGGGAGGGGTTCTCCCTGCTGTCCCGTGATTCCGGCGGGAACTGGGGCACGGCTATTTTTCTCCGCTGCCGGGGGAATGATGCTGCTGCATAAGGCAGCGTTTGCGGATGCGGGAGCGCACGCCGGTGGAGTCCTGGTCATGGCGCCAGCCCGCACCGGTTATCCGTTTTGCCTGAAAACGGTTGGCGCCGTCAGGGAGCATTTCGCCCCAGACATGCACAATGGCCTCGGGGGCGACACAGGGGGGGATGAAGTCAGTGGTCACGATAAAGGTCGCCTCCGGGCCGCCGTCATTCCCTTCTTGGGGCTCGATGACCCGCGTCTCCGGGGTGCCCGCCGGGCATTCCCGGCAGGCAAGCGCCACCACGGTTATCTCCCCTTTTTGCCGGTCAATGTCAAGAACCCTGCCCCGCAGGAACGATTCCGCCCGGGAAAAGGCCGGAACCAGGATGATCAGGCAGAGGATGGCAAGTGTCATACGTTTCATATCGGTCTGTCGCTTTTTTATTGGAGTACGGGCACCGCATGGCAACCATTGAAAGCAATATCCACGCCACCGCCTTCGCCTCCTTGTTTCCCGCTTTTCCAGTCGTTTCGCGTGCTATATTCCGGGAAAATCGTTTTTCATCGACATTTGCCGTCAATCTCGACAAAAATGTCGAAGTGACGGGCGGGAGAGGTCACTCAGAGCGCATGAACGCGATGGGACATCGCTACAGCAAGCCCTCTTTTTTCAGGTGGACCTGCAACACCGAGATGGCGGCCGGCGTGATGCCGGAAATGCGCGATGCCTGACCCAGGGAACGCGGCTGGATTCTATTCAGTTTTTCCACCACCTCATTGGAAAGTCCCGGCAGTCCGGTGTAGTTCATGCTTTCCGGCAGGGTGATGTTTTCCAGCTTTTTGAAGCGGTCCACTTGCTCCTGCTGCCGTTTGATGTACCCTTCGTATTTGACCTGCAGCTGCACCTCAAGCTCGATGGCCGGATCAACTTCGATTTTCATGCCGGTGAGCGGCCCCAGATCCCGGAGGGAAAGATCCGGCCGGCGGAGCAGCGATGCCATGGAAACCATCTGCTTGAGCGGCGCCTGACCGGCATTCTCAAGCAGCAGATTGGCCGTGTCGGTCGGTTTGACCTTGGTGGCGGTGAGCCAGTCGAAGGCACTTTTTATCGCATCGCGCTTGCGCTGGAATGCGGCATAAACCGCGTCATCCACCAGCCCCAGATCATGGCCGATGTCGCGCAAGCGCAGATCGGCATTGTCTTCCCGCAGCAGCAAGCGGTATTCGGCCCTGGAGGTGAAGAGCCGGTAGGGTTCCCTGGTGCCGCGGGTGACCAGATCATCAATCAGCACGCCGGTATAGGCCTGGGAGCGGTCGAGAACAAGCGGTTCTTCGTCGCGGCAGTATTTGACCGCGTTGATGCCGGCCATCAGCCCTTGGGCCGCCGCCTCCTCGTAACCCGAGGTGCCGTTGATCTGGCCGGCAAGGAACAGGCCGTTGATCCTTTTTGTTTCCAGGGAGGGATGCAGCTCCAGCGGATCGACATAGTCATATTCAATGGCGTAGCCGGGCCGGATCATTTTCACCTGTTCCAGACCTTTGATGCTGTGCAGCATGGCCAGCTGGACATCCACCGGCAAACTGGTGGGAATACCGTTCGGATAGACTTCAACCGTGTCGAGTCCTTCCGGCTCAAGAAAGATCTGGTGACGGATCTTTTCCGGAAAGCGCATCACCTTGTCTTCGATGGACGGGCAGTAACGCGCCCCCACCCCTTCGATGATGCCGGTGTACATGGGGGAACGGTCGGTTCCCGCCCGGATGATCGCATGGGTCTGTTCGTTGGTGTAGGTGATGTGGCAGGGACGCTGGGGCAGTGACGGGGCCCCGGACGTCGCATAGGAGAAAAAGTTGGGTGGATCGTCGCTGTATTGCGGTTCCAGCCCCTCATAGTTGATGGTGTTGCCGTCAAGCCGGGGGGTGGTGCCGGTTTTCATGCGGCCCATGGCAAAACCGAGTTCCGCAAGACTGTCGGCCAGGGAAAGGGACGGGGCATCGCCCTGGCGGCCGGCCGGGAAGGACTTGAGGCCGATATGGATCAGTCCGTTTAAAAAGGTGCCGGTGGCAATGACCACCGCCCGGCAGGTCAGTGTTTCCTCCAGCGAGGTGGCCACGCCGCTGATCCTGCCGTTTGTCACCAGCAGCCGGTCGGCAAAGGCCTGCCTGATGTCGAGATTCGGCTGGTTCTCCAGCACCTTTTTCATGCGCAGCCGGTAAAGCAGCCGATCGGCCTGGGCCCGGGAAGACCAGACCGCCGGTCCCTTGCTGGTATTGAGCCGGCGAAACTGGATGGCGGTGGCGTCGATGTTTTTTGCCATTTCACCGCCCAATGCGTCGATTTCCTTGACCAGATGGCCCTTGGCCAGGCCGCCGATGGCCGGATTGCAGGACATGGCGCCGATGGTGTCGGCATTGATGACGAGAACGGCGGTGCGGCAGCCCATGCGGGCGGCGGCCAGTGCCGCTTCGCAACCGGCATGCCCGGCGCCTATTACGATGATGTCATAGAGAGTCATTGTTTTTCCAGAGCAGATTTTCCGTTGGCAAGCTGCCATCGCATGACCGGTTTTCTCGCCATCTTCCAGAAGTCGGGGGAGAGAAGCACGGCAACCGTATACAGTTCGAGGCGGCCGGCAAGCATGCAGAAGCTGAGCACCCATTTGGCCAGGTCCGGCAGGCCGCCGAAGTTACAGGCCGGTCCGACCTGATTGAGTCCGGGGCCGACATTGTTCAAGGTGGCGACCACCGCGGTCATGCCGGTTACCAGATCAACCCCGAGCGCGGTTACCACCAGGCTGGCCAGCAAAAAAAAGCTGACATAAAGGGCGAAAAAACCGAGGATGGCGATCATGATTTCCTTCGGCACCTTCTGGTTGCCCAGTTTGATCGTGCCCACCGAGCGGGGATGGACCAGGCTGTGCAGCTGCAGCCGGGCATATTTGAAAAAAAGGAGGATGCGGACCACCTTGATGCCGCCGCCGGTGGAGCCGGCGCAGCCGCCGACAAACATCAGCGCCAGCAGCAGCACCTTGCTGACCGGCGGCCATTGCTCAAAGTCGGCGGTGCCGAAACCGGTGGTGGTGGAGATGGAAACCACCTGAAACAGGGAGTCGCGGAAACCCAGGGTGAAATCGCTGTAAACATCGGCCGCTAAATTGGCGGCCAGGATGATCAGGGTGGTGATGCCGATCAGGAATAAATAAAGGCGGAACTCCTCGTTTTCCCAGTAGTCCGATAATTTTCCGCTGATCAGGACCCGGTGGTGCAGGGAAAAGTTGATGCCGGCGAGAAACATAAAGACGATAAGCACATAATGAATGTAGGAGGAGGTGTAAAACCCGGCGCTTGCCGTATGGGGAGAAAAACCGCCGGTGGCCAGGGTTGCAAAGGCATGGCAGACCGCGTTAAAGAAGGTCATGCCGCCAAGCAGCAGCAGGAGTATCTGGATCAGGGTAAAAAGCACATAAACCGCCCACAGGATACGGGCGGTATCCTGGATTCGCGGGGCCAGACGATCCTTGGTCGGTCCGGGCATCTCCGCCTGAAAGAGCTGGGTGCCGCCCACCCCGAGCAGGGGCAGAATGGCGAGGGAAAGGACGATAATGCCCATGCCGCCCATCCAGTGGGTCATGGCCCGCCAGAAAAGCACGCTGGGCGGCAGCACCTCGACCGTGCTTAAAATGGTGGAGCCGGTGGTGGTGAAACCAGACATGGATTCGAAAAAACAGTTCACATAAGCGGGCATGGCGCCGCAGAAATAATAGGGCAGCGAACCAAGGAAGGCGAGCCCCAGCCAGCTCAACACGACAACGGCAAAGCCGTCGCGGTAGCCCATGTCCTTTTCCGGGGCGAACAGCCACACGTTGAGTCCGCCTGCTGCGGCACCGATGAGTGCGCTCTGCAGAAAAACCCGCGGCATGCCGTCGTGATAATAAAGGCTGAAGGGAATCGGAGTCAGCAGAAAAAGGGAAATCAGAATCAGCAGTTTGCCGATTATATTGAGAACGCCGCCGGTTCGCATCGCTGTTGTTACTCGAAAAAGGCTTCCACCTTGGAGATGGCATCCTTGGCAAAAAAGACGACCAGATTGTCGCCTTCCTCCAGTGTCGTCTCGCCGGAGGGAATAATGACCCTGCGTTTGCGGACAACCGCGCCAAGCACGGCGTCCCGCGGGAATTTCATCGATTTCAAGGGCAGCCCGAGAAATTTCGCCTTGTCGCTTACCAGGATCTCCATCACCTCGGCATCACTGCCCAGCAAAGTGGCGACCGCGACAATATTGCCGGAGCCCCGGACAAAACGAAGAATCATGTTGGCCGCGACCAGCCGCGGACTCAAGGGCACATCAATCCCCAGCTTGCCCAGCAGGGGGAGAAAGTCGGGCCGGGTGATTTTGGTGATGCACTTGCGGGCGCCGTGGTGTTTGGCCAGCAGGCTTGACAGGATGTTGGTGGTGTCGCTGTGGGTGGCGGCAATGACCAGATCCGCCTGATCAATGCCCTCCTCCAGCAGTTCGTGGGAGTCAAGGCCGTCGAAGTTGAGGACCACTGAGTTTCCCAGCTGTTCGGTAAGGAATTCGCACCGTTTTGCATCGCGGTCCACCAGGCTCACCGTGACCTTCTTTCTTTCCATCCGCTTGGCCACCTGATACCCGATGGTGCCGCCGCCGATGATAAAGACCTTTTTGGGCGCCCGGCTGGAAAAATGGAACAGGGACTCAACCTCGGCGATATCCTTTTTCTGGGCCACGAGAAAGATCTTGTCCCCTGCCTCGATCTTGTCGTCACCGCAGGGAATGATCGTGACCTCGTCGCGGATGATGGCGACGATGAGGAAATTATTGCGCTGCTTCATGGACTGCATCTGGTGCAGGGTGACACCCACCATCGGGTTGCCCTTGTAAACTTCGTAGCCCAGCAGCTCCACCTGGCCGCCGGCAAATTCGGCAACGGCAAAGGCATTGGAAATCTGGCTTAATGTCATGATTTCCTCCGCCATGGCAATATCAGGGCTGATGAGGAGATCAATGCCCAGTGCCTTTTCATTCAAGGCCGCGCCGGAGCTGTAAAAATCCTCGTTGCGTACCCGGGCGATCCGGCTTTTTACATTATATTGCTTGGACAGAATGCAGGCAATGAGGTTGACTTCATCGCTGTCGGTGACGGCGATGAAAAGGTCGGTCTGCTTGATGCCCGCCTCTTCGAGCACCCTGGCGGATGCGCCGCTGCCCCGCATGGGCAGGATGTTCAGGTCCCGTTCCAGTTTTCGCAGCTTGCTTTCGTCACTGTCCACCAGCACGACTTCCTGGCCTTCAACCGAAAGTTTCTCACAGAGGTAGTGGCCGACCTGGCCGGCCCCGACAATCATTATCCGCATATCAGTTGCTTCTCTTTTCCCAGGATATCAGGGCCCATTTGATCGGGGTGCTTCGTCTCAGGCTCCATGTGCCGGCCGCATCATGCTGCAAGCGCCGGCTGATATGGCGGTCAAGCGAGCGTTCCTCTTCGTCGCTCAGGTTGTCAAGCATCCAGCGGCAGCTTGCCAGGGCTTCTTTTTTGCCCGCAAAGGTTTTGACCGGATCGAGCTCAATATAGTCGATTGTAGGATGAATTCCCATCTGATGCAACAGGTTCACCGTGAAAATATAGTCGGGTCCGGGATCGAAATTTCTGCCGATTGCGGCAAAGATGTCCGGGTCAAAGGGACCGTTGCCCACCCGGTCGGCAATGAACACCTTATGCGAGGCCCATTTGTCCAGTTTTTCCAGGGCGGCCTTCAGGTCGAAGACGGACAGGGAGCGGGAGCTGACGGCGACATCATGGACAGGTATGGCAAGGGCTTGCCAGTCATCCGTCCAGCTCGCTTGAATGGTTTTGATAGCGGATATGTTTTTTTCCAGGGCGCGGGTTTCCAGTTCAGCCAGCATGGCGGCGGAGAAATCAACGGCCGTCACCGCTGTGACCCGCGCGGCCAGAGGCAGGGCCAGGGTGCCCGGCCCGCACCCGACATCCAGCACTCGCCAGCCCGGTTCCGGCCGCATCAGGGCAAGAAATTTTTCCGCATAATCCGAGTCGACATTCCGTTCGGCAAATCCCGCCGCCCTTTTGTCCCAGGCCTCTTTGTCCTTTTTTTTCCAGCTTTTCCGCAGGCGGGCCTCCTGCCACATTTTGTTCCAGTCGATGTCGTCAGGTCCCATGGCACGGGCTCCCTCTCAATCTCTGATCTTGGAGCGCAAATCAGGCATGGTTTCAGGTTTGCCGGCATCCCAGATTTTACTTTCCCTGCCGGTGGCGGTGACGTTTTCGTAGACGCCGTTGTCCCGGCGCACAAGTTTGGTAAACCCGAGGTTTTTTAAGTCACTGTTGGTCTTTGGGGTGCTGATGGCGCAGAGGGAAATGAGCCGTTTGACCGGATGACCGCATTGCGGACACTGGGTCAGCTTTGGACTGGAAAGAGACTGGCTTATCTCAAAACGTACCCCGAGGGAGCAGCTCTGGTCGCTATGTTCGTACTCGTAAAGCGGCATAGGTCGCGACTATTTTCTTTGTAACCGGTTGACAAGGATGGTCAGTTCCCCTTCCTGGGACATCATCTTGCGGGCGCTGACGGCTATCTGGAAGGTGTTTTGGGCACGTTCCAGGAATTTGGGCACACTTTTGCGGCGGACGTCGTGGGCGATGTAAATGGTCCCTTGCGGGGCAAGATAGGTATCAAATACGTTAAGCAGCGGCTGGAAGAATTCATCGCGAAAGAGAATCTCGGCGCCGATAATGATATCAAAAGGAGCAAGTTTCGGCGGGTTTTTCCAGTCGATGATTCTGAAATCAACATCGGTCAGGCCGTTTGCCGCGGCGCTTACCCGTTCAAAATCCAGGATATGGGGTTCGTAATCGCTTAAGGTGACGTTATACCCCCTGGCGGCGGCAACCAGGCCGGGTGCGGCAAGACCCGCGCCCAGCTCCAGCACTCGCCGGCCGGGTTGAACAGGAATGGAAGCCATGATATCGGCCAGCATCAGTGACGCTTCCCACAGTTTGACCCAGAAGGGAAAAATCGAGACATCGGCAAAGGGGTCGCGACCGGCCAGCAGGTGTTCCAGGTCCGTTACCTGCAGGATCTGCAGCTCGATATCCCGCACCCGCAGGGGTTCAAAGCTGACTTTGTATTCCTTTCTGATTCGTTTCAGGATATCTTTTGCCTTTTCAGGCAGATTTTTTGTTTCCACTTTCGTGCGACCTTTTAATCAGATTGATAATGGGCAGCCTCACGGCTGTTGTTGGTGCATGTTTCGCATCGTCTCTTACGAAGAGCCGAGCAGCAGGGCAACGACGACCACTGCCGACAAGGCAAAACGGTAATAGGCAAAGACGGTCAGGGATTTTGTGCGAACAAAGCGCATGAGCAGGGCAATGACAAAATATCCGGAAATCGCCGATGAGAAAAACCCCGTTCCATAAAAGAGAAATGCGCTTCGATCAAGCCCTTGACTGAAAATTTCCGGAATTTTATAGACCCCGGCACCGAAAATGATCGGCGCGGACAGCAGAAAGGAAAACCGGGCGCTTGCTGAACGGTTCAGGCCGAGAAAGATAGCCGCGGTCATGGTGCTTCCGCTTCGCGATACCCCGGGAATCAAGGCAAGTGCCTGGGAAAAACCGATGATAAGCGCATCTTTGATGGTTATTGTCGAGTACTCCCGCAGATGACTGCCCCTTTTTTCCGCCAGCCAGAGAAAAAAACCGGCGGCCGACAAAGAAAAGGCGACGGTGGCGGGGCCGCGTAAATACTGTTCCGCTGCATCTCCCCAGAGCAGGCCGGCAATAACCGCCGGAAGAGTGGCAAGACAGATGTACAGACACATGCGTTGGAGCTGCGGCGCATCCTCCCTGGCGGAGCGTCCGAAAAGGGCGAGGATAAGATCGATAATATCCTGGCGGAAGTAGATGAGGATGGCGATCAGCGTCCCCATGTGCAACGCGATGTCGAAGGTCAGTCCGGCTTCTTCGATATGAAAAAAGGCCTCGGCCAGAGCGAGATGACCGGAACTTGATACGGGAAGAAATTCCGTTGCGCCCTGAAGGATGCCAAGAAAGGCGGCATAGAGTAAATTCACGTGTAAATTTCCTGAATTTGCAGCGGATTATGAAAGGGGTATGATCCGTAAAATAAAAAAAGACCGTTTCATCCGAAGATCAAACGGTCTTTTTTTCTTATAGCGTAAGCGGGAGAGGTGATTAGCAACCCTCGATTGCTTTGCCTTTCTTTGCTTTTACTTCGACGCTGTCACCAGCTTTCAGGTCACCGGCGCCTTCGCAGGTCATGGTTACTTTGTCGCCTTCAACGCCGTCAACGGTGCATTTGATTTTAGCAGCCATGGAAAAGGTTGCGGTGCTAGCAATGAAAGCTGCGGTCAAGGCCAGAGTCAAAAGTTTTTTGCTCATTGTTTTCTCCTTTTGATGTTGTTCTGATCTAAAAAGTTGTACCCAATTAACCCTACAGCACATAAATATACTTGGTCTCAGAAAGATGTCAACCGTAAAATGAATGGAGTCTCATGCCGGCCGGGAGGACCCTTTCGTTGTGCCGGTGCTCTTTGCCCGCCCTGTTACTGAATAATCTGTTTGATGTCTTCGACAAAAACCGTGTGCGCCACATAGCCGGGATAACTTTTGACGATTTTGCCGTCTCTGTTGATCAAAAAGGAGGTGGGGATGCCGACGATGCCGCCGAAGTCGCGGGTGATTTGTGTATCAGCCATCAACACCGGATAGTTGATCCCGGTTTTTTCAATCACTTTTTTCACCGGTTTCGTGCCGTCCTGATCAACGGAAATGGCCACCACGGAAAAGCCGCTTTTTCCGTATTCATCCTGCAGGTTGATCAGGGAGGGGATTTCCTGCAGGCAGGGCGGGCACCAGGTGGCGAAAAAGGTGACAAGCACGACTTGTCCCTTGAACTGTTCACTGCTGATGTTTTTGCCGTCAGCCGCGGATTCCAGGGAAAAAGACGGCATAGCCGTTGCTGCCGCTGCGGAAAATGCGGGAAGCAGGGCCAGTAAAAAAACAGTGAGAGAAAAGTGGATTTTGTTAAGTAAATATTTTTTCATTATTTCACCATATGATGTAGAACTCTAAAAACGGGCATTGCTACCCAAGCGGAATGTCATTCAAAAAGATTGCAAATTAAGAGAGTACTAAAATACCCAAAAGGTTCGATTAATGTCAACAAAAAGATCCATGCCTTTCACATTCAAGGGATAACCGTGGATTGCGACAGCAAAAAATGGCTGGTTTTTCTCGTGGTGAGTTTCGGTGTTTTTCTTTCCACCCTGGACAGTTCCATGGTCAACATCGCTCTTCCCGCCATCATGGCTGAATTCGGCTCGCCGCTTCACAAAACCGAATGGGTGGTGATGTCGTATCTGCTCACCACGAGTACCACACTGCTGGTTTGGGGCCATTTTTCCGACCGGCTGGGCAGAAATCGTTTTTACGGATTCGGCTTTCTTGTTTTCGGAGTCGGGTCCTTGTTCTGTGCCCTTGCCCCGACGTTGAATCTGCTGATAGCCGCCCGTTTTTTGCAGGCCCTGGGGGCTGCCGTTTTGATGGCAAACGGTCCAGCCTTGATCCGGCAGGCCTTTCCTCCGGGAAAACTTGGTCGCGGCATGGGGTTTGTCGGCATACCCGTTTCTCTCGGGCTGATGAGCGGTCCCGTGATCGGCGGCTATCTCATCGAGTTTTTTTCCTGGCGGGCCCTTTTTCTTCTTTCCCTGCCGGTTTGCTTTTTGTTCGCCGTCCTATCCCGCTTTGTGCTGCCTGCCACTCCCTCAACCGGCGCATCGACCCGCAAATTTGACTGGGCAGGGTCAACTCTCTGGGCGCTGCTGCTTGCCGCGGTTTCATTTTTTCTTACCCATGCCCTGTCCACCGGGATTTCCTGGCCGATGGCAACTCTTTTTATCGCCGTTATCCTGTTTGTCGGGATTGTTTTTATTCGGGTTGAGGCAATGGCCGCGGATCCGGTTTTTCCCCTCGCCCTGCTGAAAAAATCCTTTTTTTTCATTGGGGTGATGAGCGCCTTGCTCTCTTTTCTGATTCTCTTTGCCGTGCTGATTCTCATTCCCTTTTATCTTGATCGCGTCCTGGGATTAAGTGCTTCTCGCACCGGACTTGTGATGCTGACCATTCCTTTGACCGTCCTGCTGGTGGCGCCCCTTGCCGGCTGGTTGTCGGATTATCTGGGGGCAAAACTTCTTTCCACCCTGGGCCTGGCCTGTTCCTGTTTTGGCCTGCTGTTGCTGGCTTTGCTCACACCGCAAACGTCTCCCTGGGGAGTGGCGGTGCGCTTGATGTTTCTCGGGATCGGTCAAGCCATGTTTCTTTCACCCAACAGCGCTTCCGTTCTCGGTCGGCTGGGCAATAAAAACAGCGGCACAGCCGCGGCGCTGCTCGCCACGGCGAGAAATCTCGGTATGATGCTCGGCGTGGCGCTGGCCGGTATGGCTTTTTCTTTTTTTTTCCGCCTCACTTCCGGCGGATACGATCTGCGCCATTATGAAGGACATATGGCAGAGAGCTTTTGTCAGGCGCTGCAGCCCACTTTTTTGCTTTTTCTGGGTGCCGGTCTTTTTGCCGTCCATCTTTCCTGGCAGCGGCCGTTTTTTGTGGCCAACAAAAGGGGGTCAGACGCTGATGTCAATCAGGGAGAAACGATGGAGTGATGCCTTTTGTTCCAGTTTGTCTTTTAATTGGGAGACAATGTTGTTGCTGTCCAGCCGACAGGAAAAGGCAACCGGCTGATAGCCCCGGCTTTCAAGAATGCGGCGGAGCTCAGGGACATTGGCGGCAATATGCTGAAGCGCTTTTTCCGATTGCAGGCAGAACTCGCCGCTGATTGCCGTGTCCGCCACGGCGGCATGGATGGCCAGCGGACCAATGCCGCTCATGTCAAGAAAAAAACTTAAAGAAAAGCTCTCCTTGTCTTTTTGAGCGGCATCTCTTTCCAGGGCGAGAAGCCATTCACCCCAGCCCGTGTTGCCTGCAAAAAAACAGGGGAAGAGATAAAAATTCTGGTTGCTTCCCTGGGGCGGCTGGCTGTTCACTTCTTGATGGGCCGTCATCAGCCTGGTCAGTTTATCCGCAGGGTGAGAGCCCATTTCGTCAGTTGTTTTTTGTCGGGTGAGACCGGCCGCCGGATCGGAAAATTCTTTTTTGGTTGTCGGCCGGCTGCTTAACAGTGCAATGAGAGTTCGTATGATGTCTGCGTCCGGCTCCCCGGCGATCAGCGCGGCAGCCAACGCTGCCGGCGTCGTCCCGCTTTGCGGCGTTTCCTGGATCAAGGGCGACGGCAAGGACGCCGGCGCCTTGCCCCCTGTCGTTCCGACGGACGCGAAAGATCCGGACAGGAGAATTTTCAAAAAATCCTGCACAGCGCCTTTTTTACCGGCAAGAGCAAGCAGCGGCAGGCTGCCGCCTTTGCCTATCTCCAGCCAGAGCTCACTGCCGACCTTGAGTTCGATCAGGCTTTGCGCGGTGATGGTTTTGCCGTTTACATCGAGAATGACTTTCCCGTCCCCGCCAAGGCCCATCACTTTTGCCTTGATGAGATCGCCCTGATTGAATTGCGGCAGGGCATCGAGGTTTTTGATTGTGTCGCTTTTTGGTGCGATCTGGGTGGTTTTGCCGGACAGCGGATGAGGAGAGGTGTCAGTGATTTTCATTTTGTGCCAGGGGCAGATTTATTTTCACCTCCAGGCCGTCATCGTGACGAATGAGAGAAAAATTGCCGCCGTGGGCTTTAATAAACCTGTCGACCAGGGTGAGTCCCATGCCGGTGCCGTATGTTTTCGTGGTGAAAAAAGGTTCCGCAGCCTTGTTGAGATAGGCGCCGTTCAGTCCGCCGCCTGTGTCACGAAATGAAACATGGGCCATTTCGTTGTCGTTCGCGGCGCTGATGTGTAACGTGCCGCCGGACGGCATGGCCTCCATGGCATTGCGCAGGATGTTGAGAAAGACCCGGCGAATTTGTTTGCTGTCCATGAAAATGGTGGGATCGGGTTCGGGCAGGTCAAGTTTCCAGGAAATATTCTGTTTCACCAGGCTTGTTCTGATCAGCATCAATGTTTTTTTGATGACCGGATAAAGGGGGCCGAGCTGTTTTTCCCCCTGGGGCTGACTGACAAAATCAAAAAGTTCGGTCAGGGTCGCCTCCAGCCGGTCTGTTTCCTTGACCATGACATCCAGATATTTTTTCCACTCATCACCCTCGATTTTGCGGGCCAGAATACGGGCAACCCCGCCGATGGAGGTAATCGGATTTCTGATGATATGCACCATCTGGGCCGCCATCTGGCCGAGAGCGGCATAACGTTCCGCCTCAATCAGCAGATCCTTGTTTTTGTCCAGCTCGTGGGTTACCTCCTCCAGTTCGACCAGTTTGCGCTGCATGTCACGGTGGAGACGGCTTTGCTCGATGGCGAGGCTGGCTTGGCTGGCAAAAAGCTCCAGGGCGCCGACATGCCCGTCCGGAATGGGTTTCCGGGTTACGTAGTTGTCGGCGATAATAACGCCGATGGAACGGCCCGGGGCAAAAAGCGGCACCACGACGAAGGTGTCTTCCTGGAGGAGATGGATCAGATCCTCGGGAACCGGGATTGACGCGGTGCCGTTGGTGACATTGAAGCTGATTCTCTCCTGGGCGGACTTTATCAGGATGTGATCGGCGAGGCTTACCGGAATATGCAGCGTTTTAATGATTTTGTTCACCGTGTCATCGTCACGGGAACAGGCTTGGCCGAGATTATTAACGATATCGAGGAACTGCAGGTCTTTGGTTCTCATTTCCGTCCATATCTGGGCCGCTTCTTCCCTGCATCCCGGACCGATGGCCATCCTGCCGGTCAGGACCTGATTTTCGTCGTCGAAAAGGGCCAGAAAGGCGCGGTTAAAGCGCAGCCCCTCATTGGCGGTTATGCCGACCAGAATGGCGCGGAGGATCTGGTCCAGCTCGCCGGAACTGAGATAAACGGTGTTCATCTTCACGGAAAGCTGGTGCAGGAGCTGAATGCGGAAATAGGCCTGCTCGAGATCTTTCTGGTAGCGGCGGTTTTCCAGCACCAGCCGTCTTTTTTCCAGATTTTTTTTCACCACCACCATGATTTCGTTAAATTGCACCGGTTTGGTGATGTAATCATCGGCGCCGTTGCGAATACACTCCAGCGCCACCTGGATGTCCGCCTGTCCGGATAGCATGATGATGGAGGTGTCCGGATAGCCGGCTGTGATTTCCGGCAGCAGAGCGGTACCGTCCATGTCCGGCAGGCCGATATCGAGCAGGATAAGGGCGACATTTGCCTGGGCGAGCAGCGCCTTCAGTTCCAAGCCGCCGCCGGCGTCGGTCACGGGAAATCCCTGTTGCTCAAAGTAGAGTTTCAGCGGTTCACGGATGGCGATTTCATCGTCGACGATGGCAAGCACTTCATTGCCCTGCAAAAGATGTTCAGCCGCCAGTGAGATGTAGGGGCGCAGCCCGGAGTTGGGTCCACTCATTTTCTTGTCATGTCGTGTTGTGAGGCGCTGCCTGAATTTTCCGCCAAGTCATCATAGCTGTTATATATCACTGTGCCCGGAGAACAGCATGGCTGTCAAGGGCAAAAAAAATCGCATCCCCGAGGCGATCGGGAATGCGATTTTTTGTACCGTTCTTCAGACGGCGGGAGCCGCCGCTGATTACATTTCAACTATCAGCTTATTGGCGTCCTCATTCCAGTCGACAATCAGGTACCAGGCAACCAGAAAACCGCCGATCAAAAACAGCGTTCCACCGTAGCCCATGACGTCAGGCAGGTATACGTAACTGCCCAGCACGCCGTCCGCCTCAAATTCCCTGTCGGTAAACCAGGCGGTCATGATGGAATTGGTAATGGCGAAAAAGGGAACAACGATCCACAGCTTAACCTGGCCTTCACCGACGCGCCACAGGGTGCCGGTACCGCAACCGCCGGCAAGCATGGCGCCGAAACCGAAAACGATACCGCCGACAACGCCGCCCCAGCCGAAGGTGCCGCGCACATAGTTCATGGGGCCGAGAACCGGGTCGCCATCGAGACGGACCGGCACGCCGTATTTGAGGACCACGGCGCCGAGTGCGACGATGAAGATGCTGAGCGCCACGGATTTCGCCATGGTGCAGTTGCCGGTCATGTGGGGTTCACGGAAGCCCTGGATCATGCACCAGCGGCCCCTCTGCATGGAGTAGCCCAGGCCGGCGGCGATAATCAGGATACCGCTCAGGGAAGCCATGTAGTCGCTGTCTTCGTTGCCGGCATACATGTAGGCGCCGGCAACCAGGGCGACAATGGCGACCAGGCCCAGCAGTCCGTTCAGTCCCTTGGGAAACTCGATGGTTTTGGCGCCGCCGCTGCCCCAGCTGACATGTTCCATCTCCCAGTAGATGTACTTAAGACCGATGATGACGCCGAATACCAGGCCGAGCCACATGGCGAATCCGTGGGCGGACAGGTTGCCGATGGCGTTATAGAAACCGCCGACGTTGCAGCCGCCGGCCAGTGTTGCGCCAACACCCATGAAAAGGCCCGCGACAACCGCCTTGCACATTTCCAGAACCGGCGGGATACGGATGGCGAAATCATTGCCCAGACAGGCGGAGACAAAGGCGCCGGCCACAAAGCCGATGCCGATGACGGAACCGGTATTGGAGAGAATACCGCTGGGCGCGTCTTCAAAATAACCGAATATGCCGGCATCGGTGCCGATGCCGCTTGCCAGACCGTACAAGATCCAGTCGCCCCAGTTACGAATCGCGCCGACCGCACCCCAGGGCCGCCACCACGCCATGATCAAGATGGTGAAAAGGGCTACCATGATCCCGGTCATCGTAGCGTTCCACTCCTCCTGGCAGAGGGCCTTATACAGCTTTTTCACTTTGCTGCCGAAAATACTTTCCTCACTCATTCTCTCTTCTCCCTTTTTAAATTAATGCTTCCTCTCGAGACGGTTGCCGAAACCGTCTGAACCTCTCCTCAAAGGAACCCATTAATGGTTTATCAATTTATGATTTGCAAACCTTTACTCTTGCCAAAAAAATTTGTCAAGTAAGTTTATCGCAAGGATTTCTTTCAATAAAATGGCTCGTCGTTTGCTATGAACAGTGATTCATTTTTCGCCTTGACAGAATATTTCTTTCTTGTTAATTGAAATTTTGTCGTAATCAGGAAAAATGAGGTTGATATCTCAAGGTTGCCTGGTCCGGAACGCTGGATTGCCAGGTATGTGGAAGCGCAAACGTTAAATGTTAAACCTGTTGTGAGGAGGAATCAATGAGCGACGTTAAACAAGCACCGGCCGATATTAAAGCAGACCGCACACTTGATGCCAAGGGTCTGAGCTGCCCAATGCCCCTGCTGCGTACCAAGAAGGAAATTGACAAGATCAGTTCCGGACAGATTCTGGAAATCCTCGGGACCGATCCCGGATCACGGAACGACCTGCCGGGCTGGTGCACGAGGGCCGGGCATGAGTTCGTGGGTGAGAAAGAAGAATCCGGTTACTTCCGTTTCTTTATTAAGAAAAAATAAATGATGCCCCGCATCATTTATGTCTGACGGAATCCGCGCCGCCCCCAGTCATTTCATACGGGAGCAGCGCAACATCTGATTAAATGGAGGAATCAAATGGCAAAAAGTATCGGGATTTTTGTAACCTCTCCCCAGAACATGAGGCATGTCCTTGGCATTACCAAGGCCGCTCTTGCCAAAGGGTCCAAGGTTAAAATTTTCTGCACCTGGACGGCAACCCATCTGACCAAGTGTCCGACCTTCAAAGAGCTGTGTGCCATGGACAACGTTGATGTTTCCATCTGCGCCGACAGCTATAAGAAAATGGGTTATGATGTGGCTGATATTCCGGCAGGTCTGACCCAGGAGAAGATGGCGACCCAGGCCCAGCATGGCGCTATTATCGAAGACTACGACTGCTACCTGACCTTATAGGAGGAAACGATGTCGAAAAAAGTATGCTTTATGTACCCCAGCAGCGAGTATATTCTGGATGGCGTCAGATCAGCCCTTGGTCTTGCCGTGGAGAATATGTATGCCTATGGCGTCGTCATGAACACCGAAATCACCGACGAGCAGATGACCGAGTATCACAAGGAAAATATCGACTGGATTCGCGATATGGAAGGCGAAATCTTCACCATTCCGGACGGCAACGTCGAAAAACACGGTCTGGTGAAAATGACACTCGAAGAGCTTGGCCAGAAACTGCGGGAAATGGAATATATCGTTCCCTATGGCATCATGCGAAGCGACAAGAGCTGATAGAGCTTTAAGATATTATACAGGGAGAATGGACAATGAAAATCCTGCATGTATACCGTTCCGAACCCAATGATCAGGTAAAAAAACTGGTTGAAATCGTCTCCGAGGGCCGTGATAATCAAACCTTTAATTTGAACGTCGAGGCTCCTGACTATGCAAAGCTGGTTGATATGGTCTATGAGGCTGATCAAACAATCTGCTGGTGGTAACAAATCTCAGCAGTAGCTGGTTTCAAATGGACGCAAAAAAACCCGTCGGAATCTTCCGGCGGGTTTTTTTGCGCGCGAAGAAAGCAGCTTCTTCAGGCCTTGATATGTTCCTCCGTCACCATGCGATCAACGAAATCCAGCAGAAAATCGCGCTGCGCACGGGTGGCGTAACTGATACATGAACAGTGCAGGTTGCTCTGGCTGCGAACCAGCAGTTCGACGATCACCTTTTTTTCCGTCAGCTCGATGCCGAAAAAAAAGGGTCCGCACTCGTCATGGCCCTGCTGGGCCTCAGCCAGCAGATCATCCGGCATGGGCAGCCAGAACATGCCTTCCATCCCCCCCTGCTTCACGGTTCTTTTCAGATAATTGTCCAGGTTGGCGTGCTCTTCCCTGCTCAGTTCGTCAATTACTATCTGTCGCATTGCTCGTCCTTTACCAGTCTATTCTCGGATTTTTGTCGACCGGGGTATGAAGATGGGGCCGCAGTTTGGCCAGTTTTTCCTCAAAATCTCGGACGTACTGCTCAAGTACATCCTCTGATTCAATGACAAAAGGCGTGATGATGATAATCAGCTCCGTCTTGCGTGTCGTGTCTTTCTGGTATTTGAAAAGATTGCCCAGCAGCGGAATATCCATGAGAAACGGCACCCCGCTTTGGATGGTTGCATTGTTTTTGTCAATCATGCCCCCCATCAGGATGGACTGCCCACCTTTGACCGCTAATTTCGTGGTCAGTTCGCGTTTGGAAATTTCCGGAGAGCTGATATCCGATGTGGTGTTTTCCTGCGCCTTGCTGACGGTCTGGCTCACCTCAAGCAGAATGATGCCGTTGTAATTGATCTGCGGGGTGACTTCCAGAATGACGCCGGTATCCATGTATTGTACGGTCTTGTCAACTTGGTCGATGGTATTCGTGTTTTCCGTTACCGTGGTGACGATGGGCACCTGCTTGCCCACGTTGACGCTTGCCTTTTCATTGTTGAGCACCAACACCTGGGGCGAGGAAAGGATGGCAAAATTGCTTTTGGTTGCCAGGGTTTGGAGAAAGCCGTCCAGGTCTCCGTAACTGAAGGAATAGGAAAAACCGCTGGGGAAGGCGTTTTCCCCGACTTGGCCGACCGCGGAAAACTGCGTGCCCAAGGACCATTTCTGATTGGTGACAAACCATTCCACACCCAGTTCAAGTTCATTTTGCAGCTCTATTTCCGCAATCATGACCTCTACCAGCACTTGGCGCGGCAGATTGTCAAGCCGCTCCAGCAGTTTGACGATGCGGCTGTAATCCGCCGGCAGGGCGCGAATGAGAATGACATTGCGGTCATCATCGGCAAAAACCACCGGTTCGCCGACAAAGCGGAGGCTCGATGATGTCTTGAGGCTCCCGGAGGTGGTCCCTGTGGTGGATTTTGTCGCTTTGTTCGTCTTGGTTGCCGATTGCGAGCGGTCTGTCCGGGACGATGACGTGGGATCCGCTTTTGATGACAGGGGATCGGTGGTTTTCCTGGATAACATGTCGGACTGGGACCCATCCTCGGAAAGAAGCTCGTTGATCAGCTCGGAAAGTTCCGAGGCCACCGAATTTCGGACATTGTAGATGTAAATGTTATCCCGGTCCTGGGTTTGCTCCACGTCGAGTTCCTTGATCCATGCGACGCCATTGACGAGCTGCTGCTCATTGTTGCTGACGAGCATCAGCGAATTGATCCGTTCCAGGGGCACCACGAAAATGCCTTCATAATCCGCGCGGTTGATTTTCAGGGCAAGAAAAATCTCCGTCAGTTCATCCCGCAGATCAAAAACCGGGGCATGGTCCACACGCACTATCTTGATATGGAGGGAAGCAAGGGTGGAAATGTCGATCTTGGCGATAATCCGCAGAATGTCGACCACCTTGCTTTCATAATCACTGATCAGCAGGGTGTTCTGGTCCGTCAGTTCATGAACGGAGCCCTGACCCGACAGATATGGTTCCACCAGCTTTACAACCTCGGCCGCGGCGATATGGGCGAGCGGGATGACCTGGGTGACAAACCGGGAGGAATCCGTCAGGTCGCCGACTTCGTTCGGGCTGTTGATGATTTGCGTTGCCGTCTTCTTGGCGACGTAAATGTAGTCATAGTCTCCTTCATTGCGGATGTCGAGGCCGTTGATGTGGAGGATTTTCTTGAAAACGCCGAAAAGCTGATCAGTCGGTATCTTTGTGCCGGAATGGATATTGACCACGCCTTTGACCTGGGGATCAATGATGTAATTGAGGTTCAGTGTTCCGGCAATAAGCTGGATGACCTCATAGATGTCGGCATTGTCGAAGTTCAGCATGAGGCCTTCGACCTCTTCCCCCCCGGCTGCGGCCTTCGCCTTGCCGGCCGTGCTTTTCTCCGGGGTTTGCCGAATCCGGGAAGCGGCGCCCCCCTGAAGGTCGTGCGTGCCGACCTCCAGATCCCGGACCTTGGGGCGGGTTTCAGGCTTTACCTGTGATTCCTCCACCTCGAGCATGGTGGATTTATTTTGATCGCGGACAATGGTATCGCTGGTTTTCTGCAGATCGACCTGCGGCATGTCGATTTTTGCAGGAAAAGAGGCACAGCCGCTGAGCAGAAGAAGGAAGAGCACGGCCGCCATAACGGTTCCTATCCGGGAACATGGCGTCCACTTTAGTGGCGAATGCCTGTCGGCACGGGAGAAAAAGATATTGTTGCAACTTTCCATGGGTGACCTTTTTTGAGGAGACACGGTTGTCATATCAGTTATTCCGGGGAACACCGGGTGTTTGGATCCTTACATTGTTCGGCAAGGCACGCGGCGCGGGGATTCTTCTTATCGTCGATGTCTGTCCGCTTCCGGCCTGGGAACCGCTTCGCACGACCGATTTCGTCCCGGTGGTGCTTGCCGTTGGTGGTTTCGGGCTCACGTGGGGTTTCGGCGGCGGCGGCGGAGCAATCCGGGCCTTTTTCGGGTCGTTAAGAAATTTTTCAATGGTTTCTTCACCCTGTTGCAGGACCAGGCGATCCGCTTCGATTGCCACAACTTTATACCCGCTAACCGTGTCCCCGGCAACCAGTTGCGTATAATTTCTTGGTTTCGAGGCAGTGGGCATTTTGGGATTCGCGCCCTGCGCCGCGGGCGACGGGGATGCCGGAGTTGGATAGACGATCAACCCTTTCCGGGTATCGCCGACGATAATTGAGCCGGCATAAAAAACCGTGGCAATATCCACCGTGATCTCCTGGCCTTTTTCGCCGGTCATGTCGCTCGCCGTTTCATCCTCCTTGTCGCCGGGCAGAAATCTCTCGGCGTTGAAGAGGTACCCCTGGTTCAAATCCGGCAGAACGGCTGGAACAGGCGGATAAAAGACAACCGCCTTGTCCGGCGGAAGGACGGGCTGGGGTTTCGTCGTTTTCTGCGCGGTGGATTCTCCGGCCTGTTCCTGGTCGGAGCGCATGGAAACCAGCGCCTCCTTGACCAGGAAGAGAAGAGAGAGGCTGAGGATGACGGATGCGATGAGTTTACCCATTGGTAATTGTATAAAAACCTTTGATATCGAGAAAAATCTTCATTTCCGCTTTTTTATAGGGCTTTAAGGTAAAGCTTTCAATCTGGAAAAGTTTATCGGAGCGGTAAAGCCGGCTGATTAAATCCATAAACTGGCTCATGGTGCCTGACAGCCGAATTTTGATGGCTATTTCGTGGAAGTCTCGCGGCGTACTCGTGCCTCCCGTTACCAGCGGCCTGATTGATTCAGGCTCAAGCCCGGCCCTGGTAACCTGTTCCTGGATCATTATCTGCATGGCCGAGGAGACCTCCTCCTCGGAAACACCGGCGAACAGATATTTTTCCAGCTTTGCGGAACGCTGTTTGAGACGGGCCACCCCCTTTTTCAGGGTCGGCAGCGAGGCAACCGTGTCCTGATACTGTTCCAGAAGGTTTTGTTTGGCTGCCAGTTCCGCATTCTGATCGCTGTATGCGCCCCACGACAAACGGACAAGGTTGAACAGCAGCAGAATGCCGCCGAGGCCAAGCAGAAGGGCCTTCCGGTCAACACCTTTGAGCAGGAGGATGATCCGGTTCATTTGCTGGTGACCTCCACATGGAAATAAGTCTGGTTTTTGCGGCGGCTGGTGGATTTTAACTTCGCCTGATTCAAGGCATCGAGCTTGCCCGTCAGGTCCGCGATGTCATCCGTGTACCCCTGAAGCTGGATCGCCCCGGTTATGTCGTCCATGCGGATCTGATCCAGATAGCTGTTTTTCGGCAGATCCTTTGTCAGCTTTGCAAAAAAACCGATAATATCGAAATTTTGGCCGATACCTTCAATGCGATTAATCGACTCACTCAACTGTTTCTCTTCCAGGCGGAGCTGCTCCACTTCCTTGATTTGCGGCTGAAGCGCGGCAATTTCCCCGTCCGCTTTTTTTAACTGGTTCAGGATGGTGTATTCCTTGATCGCCGCGACTCCCAGAAGAGCACACAGGTTGAGGATGCAAAGTCCGATAAGGACGTAGCGGAGATAGTCAGGCCTGCGGTAAGAAGCCGGCAAAAGGTTGAATTCCTTGTGCAGCGGCAATTCGGCAAGCAGCGGCGCGCTGTCCTGCAATCCGCTGCCCGCAGCCGGAGCAGGTGAATAGATCACCTCGCCGGGACTGAGTTTCTGTAATTGGTCGGCAGAAGGGACGGCATGGCAGAGAATGCGGTCAAGGATGCTGTGCTCGGAAAATATCAGCAGTTTGGTAAAGCGCCCCGGCAACAGCAGGCCCCACTGCTTTTTTTTGCAGTGGCGGGTCACATAACGCTGGCTTTCGGGAAAAAGACCGGCCAGATGGAAGCCTTGCCCCGCCACCGCATCCAGCAGGGGGATTACTTTTTCCTCCTGCAGGGCGTAAAGGCTTATGCTGTACTCCTGCTTGCCTCGCAAGGCGGTATAACCGTGCAGTATTTTTCCTTCAAAGGGGGCGAGCATGGCCAGTTGATAGCCGACCGCCTCTTTGATATCCGCGGTTTTGAGCGGCAGGCTGAATTTTTTGTAAAAAAGCAGATCCTCGGACAGGTAAAAAAAGACATTCAGGCCGGAGGGATTTTTTGCTCCGCAGAAACGGGTTACCCTGATCCCCAGGTCGGTGACGGGATGGGATACGAATTCCGGCTCCGGCTGGAATGCGGCCTGAATTTGCAGACCGTCCGGCCGAATGAATATCTCGACACTCTCCTTCATGACCACCCTTCTTCCCGGGAATAATAGGTTACTTTGGTGCCGTGCAGTTCAAACAGGACACGCACCTCGTGGGCCGCCGCCGGTGGTTTTGGGTTGTCGTTTTCCCTGTCGGCAAGTTCCTGTTCGTCCACTCCGGCCTCGCCGCGGACGACGATGGAATAGAACCTGTTGTTGCCGGAATTGTATGTGAGTGCATCCCGCACCTGGCTGAACCGTTCAGCCCCCAGGATCTGCAGCGCATGTTCCTGGCCCAGATTGACATACAGTTCTTTTGCCTCACGATAGGCATTTTTTTTCACCTCATCCCCTTCTGTCAGGAAATCAAGCATCAGCGGGGAAAGGCTGTTGAAGTTCACCAGACCGGTGGTGTTGTGGGTGGTGAAGATGTCGCTTGCCGGAAATTTGCCGGCCAGCGGAGCCGTGCCGTGAATCAGGAAAAATTCCGAGGGCTCCATGATTTTGCCGTTGCGGGGGATATAGGGATCATCAAGTGCTTCGTAGGTCTCCAGTTCCGCTCCGTTGAGACGATGAAGATTGTCACTGTCCTGCCAGTCGTACAGTGAATCGATGATAATTTCCCTTTCAGGTGCGTCTATCTGCATATATTCCAAAAAAAGTTCCAAAAGAGTCTGGTTGAATTTGTTCAAATCGATTTTACCAGATTCGTTGACGACATAATAGCGTAAATGGCCGGTGGGAAGAAATGCGTCATACTCATACCCCTCGGCAAATGTTGCATCCTGTTCATTAATATATTCCAGGGGCTTGTCAAGGATTCTGAACAGCCCGAGGTTCACTCCCGCTTCCGCCAGAGACAGTCCGGCTGCCCGTTCCTTGGCATTGGCGGCGATCCTCAGTTCAGTCCGCACATTGAGGATGAGCTGGCCGGCAAGAAACGATATCAGCAGCATGATGACAATAACCACCAGCAAGGCAAATCCCTGCTGGTGGTGAGGTTGGTTTCTCCTGTGATTGCCCCGCTCCATATTACCGCTCGTCTTACAGTAAGGGCCGCAGTTGCAGAGTTGCCAGTTCCCCGCTTTCGCTGCGGACCTCCAGCAGCCGGAACTTATGCCCTTCCATGAAAAGGGTGGCGTTCTCCTCCTGCTCCTGTTCCTCGTCCGCGGCGCTTTCGGAACCGGTAAATCTGGTGGCCAGGCTGAAAGAAACCATTTCATCAAAAACGTTTGTCCGGGTTCGGGCTATTTTGTCGATATTTATCAGGGCAACGGAAAAGCTTTCCAGGGTTGCCACATAGGCCAGAGCCAGGATGAGCACCGCGGCCAGCACCTCAAGCAAGGTGAAGCCCTTTTCGTTGCGTGCACTGAGCCGGTCAGATATCATCAGGTGTTGCTCCCATTGCCCGCAACTCAGTCTGGCACCAGGGGGTAAATTCATATTCCTTGCCGTCGTAAATAACCTGCACCGCGCTGCTGTCTTCCTCGTAGACAAAGGCAAGCGGCGCGCATTTTTCGACCAGTATTTTCATGCTTTCATAATCCGGGATATAGTCTTCCTTGTAGTCACTGTTGTAAAAATCCCGTTTTTCCAGGTAATAAAGAGAACCGCTGTCCGGATCGTACCGATAGACGGCCAGCACGGTTCCGGCCTGGGAATAGAGGAGCGGTGCACGGGTCGTCACCTTGAGGACCGTGTCTTCCGCCGCGACGGCAACCATCTTGGTCTGGCTGTCATACACCCCGCATGTTATCTGGCGCTGGAGAAGTCCAAGCAGCCCCTGTTCCCTTTCAATCCGGATAATTCTTTTTTCACCCTTTTCCGAGAATTTGATACTGACATTTAAAATGGAATAGATCATGGATGAAACCATGGCAAGCAGCAGAACCGCCACCATAACCTCAAAAAGGGTGAAACCCTGCTGCCCTTTCTCCGTATGCCGATATGTCGCCGTCGGTTCAACCATGGGGCATGCCTTATTGGATTATCGGCAGGCCGGTCAAGGCGTCCAGGGTGATGAAACGACTCCTGTTGCCCAGGGTAAAGGTCAATGTCGCGGGAGTGGCGGTTGATTGCGGCGTGAAATAAATGATTTCCGGCGTGATGGTGAGTTCACTTTCCGGATGGAGGCCAAGATTTTTTTCCTGCGGCTCCTCTGTCCCGCTTTGCAGCAGAAAGTTGTTTTCCTGCATGCGCACTTCTATCTCCCTTCCTGACGTAATCGCCTGTAGCCGGATGGATCTGAGATTTGCCGTGATGTTCCCCATCTGTTTTCTGAAGTCAAGGCCGGTCAGCAATTTACTCATCTGAGGGGCACTGATCCCGGCCACCACAGCGAGCAGGACCAGCACGGAGAGCAGTTCGAGCAGGGAAAATCCGGCTGCGCGGAAACGACCCGAAAACAACCTGTGATATGGCACGCCCGACCAGTCCGACATGAAAAGAAATTCCACCCTATCCCGCGATGTCGTTAATACTTAAGATGACCGACAGCATGGAAACAACAATATAACCGGCGATCAGGGCAATGGCGAGAATAAAGGCCGGCTCCACCAGGGAGATCAGTCTTTTGATCCGGGTGCGCAGTTCCTGGTCGAAGTGATCGGCAATCTGACCGCACACCTCTCCCACCTTGCCCGATTCCTCACCGATGGAGAGCAGATCAACCGCCAGGCTCGGCAGCAAGGATTCCCCTTTCAGTTTCGAGCTGACCCGCTGCCCTTCCTTGAGGGCCTCGGTTGCCCGATAAAGCAGCTGCTGAAATTGTTCATTGACCGCAATGCCGGTGCAGATGCGGAGCGCGGTGGCCAAGTGGACGCCGTTGTTGACCAGGACCTCCAGGGTTCGGAAAATACGGGTTGTCTCCAGCTCCCGGATGAAACCGGACAGTCCGGGGATTTTCAGGGATTGCCGGTGATACCACTGTTTGCCTTCCGGTGTCCGCATGTACCAGACAATCAACGCAATCGGCCCGAAGATCAGAATGAGGGTGATAAAAAGATGATTGGAAACAAACCCGGCCACCGCCATCATAAAGGCCACGTTGGCCGGGAGCTGCTGGCCGATTCCCTGAAACAGCACTTCGAAACGGGGCAGAATGGTGGTGATGAGAATGATGACTGCGATGATTCCCACGATGAGGAGGATCAGGGGGTAGACGGATGCGGAGATGATAAATTGCTTGAGCTCCTGAAAGGTGGACTGGTATTCGGAAATCTTGTTCAGCATGGCCGGGAGAATGCCGCCTTCCTCTCCCGCCCTGGCGATATTGATGTACATGGGGGAAAAATAGGGATAGTCGCCAAGGGCCTGGGAAAAAGATTTTCCCTCCTTGAGTTTCCTTTCCATGGAGCCGCAGAACTCTTTAAAGGAGTCTTTCTGGCTGTTGTTTTTCATCACCCGCAGCGCTGCGTCAAGCGACAATCCGGCATTGAGCAGCATGGCGATCTGTTTGGTAAAGAAATCTATTTCCAGGCGGGTAATTTTTCCCCGATGAAAATCAAGGAAGGCGGGCAGGCGCAGTTGTCTGCCCGAAGCCGGGGTGTACGCCTTTATTTCCAGGGGGCGCAGCCCCTGTTTCATCAGCTTTTTTGCCGCCGTTTCTTTGTCCGCTTCCTCCAGCACCCCTTCCTTAATGGAGCGGTCGCCATCAACTGCTTTGTATTTAAAGATCGGCATTGGTAACTCCCCGGCTCACCCGGATAACCTCGGCCAGAGTGGTTTGTCCCATTTTTATTTTTCGCAGTCCGTCCTGATACATATCCTGGAAACCTTCCGCCCGGGCGATTTCTTTCAGTTCCCCCAGATCCTTTCTTTTCGCCACTGCCCGGCACAAGGCATCACTCATGATCAGCAGTTCATAAATGCCGACCCGTCCGCTGTAGCCGCTGTTTGAGCAGCGGCTGCAGCCCGCGCCGGTGAACATCTCGAAATCGCCGCCCGTCGGCACATAGCCGAGATGCTCGGAAATATTGCCCTGGGTGGTGCGGCATCCCGGGCAGATGCGGCGAACAAGACGCTGGGCCAGCACGCCTCGCAGGGCGGAGGAGATAAGGAAATGTTCCACGCCGATGTCGATCATGCGGACAACCGCGGAAAGAGCGTCGTTGGTGTGCAGGGTGCTGAAGACAAGATGGCCGGTCAAGGAAGATTGAACGGCGATTTCCGCAGTGTCCAGGTCCCTGATCTCGCCCACCATGATAATGTCCGGGTCCTGGCGGACAATGGAGCGCAAGCCCTTTGCAAAGGTCAGGCCGATTTCCGGGCGCACCTGGGTCTGGTTGATCCCTTTCAACTGATATTCCACCGGATCCTCCAGGGTAATGATTTTGTTGGTGCCCGTATTGATCTGGTTCAGGGCGCAATAGAGGGTGGTGGTCTTGCCGCTGCCGGTGGGGCCTGTGACCAGGATGATGCCGTTCGGATAGGTGATCAGCTCCTTGAACTTCCGTTCTATGTCATCGCCCATGCCGAGGTGGCTCATCTCAAGAATGATCGAGCCTTTTTCCAGAATGCGGATAACCACCCCTTCGCCGTAAACCGACGGCATGGTGGAAACGCGCAGATCGATTTCCTTGCCGCCGATGCGCATGGAGATTTTGCCGTCCTGCGGAATTCGCCTTTCCGCTATATCAAGTGCGGCAAGAAGTTTGGTGCGGGAAATGATTGCCGCTTGCATGGTCGTCGGCGGAATTTCATAATCGTGGAGAATGCCGTCGATGCGAAAACGGATCAACTGCCCTCCCTCATAGGATTCTATGTGGATGTCGCTTGCCCGCCGGTTCACCGCCGTGTCGATCAGGTTGTTGACATATTTGATGACCGGAGCCTCCGAGGCCATGTCTTTCAGCTTGTCGATGTCCGCCTCGTCCATCACGGACGGTTCCTGCTCAATTTCGTCGAGTCCGAGATCATAATGCTCGTCAACGATTTTCTTGACCTCTTTTTCCAGGGCAATCTGGATTTCAAAAGGTGCTGTTGTTTCTATCTGGGCGGTCGAAAGAATGTCCCCATCCATCGGGTCATTGCAGACCAGAATGATGTCACGGCCATTACGTTGAATCAGGGCAAAAGGATGTTCGCGGTGGAAAATTTTTGAAATAGCGATGGGCAGAAAGACGTCGTCTTCCTGTGGGGTGTAGATCTGCAGAGACAATTGTTCGGCAAGGGCGTCGAGCAGGTCGTCCTCGCTGATGAACCCCAGGGACACGAGAATTTCTCCCAGTCCCTGGGGCACTGATTCAAGATGGGTCAGGGCCCGTTCCAGCTGGTTTGGCTGCAGTTTGCCTTTCCGGACCAGCAGGTCTCCCAGTTTTTCTTTCTTGGCGAAGAATACGGTCATGGGGCCTCTTGCAGGGTGTACCCGCTCATTCCAGGTCACCTTCAAACCGGTACCTTACCCGCATGCGCTGTGCGTCGCGGCGCCCTCCTCCGACGAGGAGGGTGCTGTTCGCCCGGCTATGCAGTCTTGGTCTGAATGCACCGTTGAATAATTTACGATAAATCGCGGACATTTCGTCCCGCTTTCAAGTCACTTCCCTCTAGATACCGTTTAATCGATTCCGCTGCAACCTTTCCTTGATAAACAGCCTTGGCTGCGGTCTGGGGACCGAGCACGGAATCGCCGCCGGAGAAAATCCAGGGCACGGAAGTCTGCAGGGTTGCGGGATCAACAACGTAGGTTCCCCATCGCGTCAATTCGAGATCCATGCCGCTGTCTGCCTCGTGGCCGACATTCTGGCTGATGGCGGCAATGATCGCGTCCGCCTCGATGAAAAAGTTGGATCCCTCGATGACAACCGGTCGGCAGCGGCCCGAGGTATCGCATTCGCCAAGCTGCATCCGGTGACATTCAACTTTTTTCAGGCGGCCGTTTTCTCCATGCAGCTTGATCGGCGCAGCCAGGTACTCGACATGGACGCCCTCTTCCTCAAGATGGTGGATTTCCGCCATGGAAGCCGGCATCTCCTTCTTGGTTCTGCGGTAAAGGATGAAAACATCATCGGAACCGGTACGCAGAGCGGTCCGGGCTACATCGATGGCCACATTCCCGCCGCCGACAACCACCACTTTTTTGCCGAGGGTGATCTTTTCTCCGAGACAAACCCGGCGAAGGTAATCGACACCATGGGAAACACCCTGCAGATCCTCCCCTTCAAGTCCGAGTTTGCGGCTGACGTGGGCGCCAACACCGATAAAAACCGCATCAAACCCTTTTTCATCCTTCAGCTGCCGCAGGGTGATATCCTTGCCGATAACGACATTGTTCCGCACGGTAACCCCGCAGTTTTTGAGGGAATCGAACTCGGCATTGATGATGTCGCGGGGCAGCCTGTAGGGCGGAATGCCGACGGAAAGCATGCCGCCGAACACCGGCAGGCTTTCGAATATGGTGCAGTGGTACCCTTCATGTGCCAGGTAATAGGCTGCGGTCATGCCGGCGGGACCGGAGCCGACGATGGCCACTTTTTTGTTTTTCGGCAGGGCGCAGGGTGTTGCGATATTTTTGTTGTTTTTCACCATCCAGTCGACAAGAAAACGCTCCAGCATGCCGATGGCAACCGGTTCGCCCTTTTTTCCCCTGACGCAGGATCCTTCGCACTGGAATTCATGGGGGCAAACCCGGGAACAAACTGCGGGTAAAGAGCTGGTTTCGCGGATTGTCCAATAGCCTTCTTCAAATTGTTTCGTACGAAGCTGCTCGATAAACAAGGGGATATTGTTGCCGATGGGGCAACCCTCGCGGCAGGTTGGTTTTTTGCACTGCAGGCATCGGTTCGCTTCGCGAACGGCTGTTTCTTCATCAAAGCCCGCGGTCACCTCGGCAAAGTTTTTGATGCGGCCGGCAACATCGAGTTCTGCGGCTTTTTGCCTTTCAATGGCAAGACGTTCTTTCGGTTTCACGGAAATCTCCTTCTTGGGTCGTCGTATTCCATAGCATCAATGCTAGGTATAATTACCTGTTAAGGTTGAAAATTTACAAGTCCTATTTAATATGTTTGCGCGATCTTTTCACGCCAAAAAAATCGAAGGAGAGCTGATCTTTTACGACCGTATAATGACCGGGGCAAATACAAAGTTGATTCTGTTTCGGGTTATGCTATAATTTGCAGAGATCAGCAGCTCGTAACCGTCATTTTTTACCAGGAAACCGCAAAGGAAGTCTATGAAAGCAGAATTTATCAATCCTTTTTTGAATGCCACCAAAAATGTTCTTGAGACCATGTGCCAAACCCAGGTGAAGGCCAAGAAACCGAGCCTCAAGGACAATGCATTGACCTATGGCGAGGTGACCGGCATAATAGGCATGGTTTCCGATGACATCGTCGGCTGCATGATTCTCAGCTTTTCCGAGAGTTGTATCCTGCATGTGGTTGCCAACATGCTGATGGAATCTCCCAAGGCCAAGGTTGATGATGAAATCGTCGATGCGGTCGGTGAGCTGACGAACATGATCTGCGGCGGTGCCAAGGCGCAATTGGCCAAAATCGACTATAAATTCGATCTAGCCACCCCGACCATGGTGGTTGGCAAAAATGTCGAAATTTCGTATTATTCCGATGCGCCGACAATTGTCATCCCCTTCAGCACGGAACATGGCGAATTCGTTATAGAGGCAAATCTGGGATCAAAAAAAGGCAATGGCTGATTCCGAGCGCGGCAGTATTGGCGGGCGAGGAATAGAAGAAAAAAAAAGGCCGCGCGTCTCAGACGGGCGGCCTTTTTTTGGTTTGCGGATTCTACTTATTTAGGTGACTTTTCAGCTACCTTCAGTCTGGCCAAGGCGCGATGCAGTGCTGCTTGCGCCCTGGTGAGATTGATCTTCTCCTGCTGCCCCTTGGCGTCGGCAAGACGCTTTTCAGCGCGTTCCTTGGCACGAAGCGCCCGGTCAACATCGATGAGATGACCGGATTCGGCAGATTCCACAAGAAAAGTGATTTTATTGTTTGATACCTCACAGAAACCACCGCTCACCATCAGATAGTTTTCCTTGCCGTCTTTCTTATAGACAAGTCCCCCTATTTTAATGGTGCTGAGAAAAGGCGCATGGTTTGCCAGCACGCCAAAATCACCACCGTACCCGGGAGCGCTGACGATGTCGACATCCTCGCTGACCACGGGACCTGATGGGGTGACAACTTCTAAATGTATAGTTTCAGCCATTGGTCGTTACCTTCAGTGATGATTACGCAGCTTTTGCTTTTGCAGCTTTTTCAACTGCCTCTTCAATGGTACCCACCATGTAAAACGCGGTTTCAGGAAGATCATCGTGCTTGCCTTCAAGGATTTCCTTGAAGCCGCGGACGGTGTCATCAACCTTTACGTATTTACCGGCCATACCGGTGAATGTTTCAGCAACGGTAAAGGGCTGGGAAAGGAATCTCTGAATTTTCCTTGCCCGGCCGACCAGCTGCTGGTCTTCCTCGGAAAGCTCATCCATACCGAGAATCGCGATGATGTCCTGCAGGTCTTTGTATTTCTGCAAAGACTGCTGAACCTTCTGGGCTACCAGGTAGTGGTCTTCGCCGAGAACATGCGGGTCAAGAATACGTGAAGTCGAGTCAAGCGGGTCAACCGCCGGATAAATTCCCAGCTCGGCGATCTGACGGGAAAGAACTACGGTACCGTCAAGATGGGCGAATGTGGTGGCGGGAGCGGGGTCGGTCAAGTCGTCCGCCGGTACGTAGACGCACTGAACAGCGGTAATGGACCCCTTGGTGGTTGAGGTAATACGTTCCTGCAGGGCACCAAGGTCGGTGGCCAGGGTGGGCTGGTAACCAACAGCGGAAGGAATACGGCCGAGAAGGGCGGAAACCTCGGCACCGGCCTGGGTAAAACGGAAGATGTTGTCAACAAAGAAGAGAACATCCTGACCTTCCTCGTCACGGAAATACTCGGCAGCGGAGAGACCGGTGAGGGCAACCCGGGAACGTGCTCCGGGAGGCTCTGTCATCTGCCCGTAAACCAGAGCTGCTTTCGGCAGTACGCCTGACTCCTTCATCTCATGATACAGGTCGTTTCCTTCACGGGTCCGCTCGCCGACGCCGCAGAAAACGGAAATACCACCGTGGTGCATGGCGATGTTGTTAACCATCTCCATCATGATAACGGTCTTGCCGCAACCGGCTCCGCCGAACAATCCCATTTTCCCGCCGCGTGGGAAGGGAACAAGAAGATCGATAACCTTGATACCGGTTTCAAGAACATGAACTTCCGTGTCCTGCTCGGTAAACAAGGGGGCGGGTTTATGAATGGGCGCTTTTTTGTCTGAATTAATCGGTCCCAAACCGTCAACCGGGCGACCGACAACATTCATGATGCGGCCGAGAGAAGGCGCTCCGACCGGAATCTCGATGGGTGATCCGGTGTCCCTGGCTTCCATGCCGCGGACAAGACCGTCGGTCTGATCCATGGCGATACAGCGGCAGACATTGTCGCCGAGATGCTGGGCAACTTCAATAACCAGATTGTCCGGCACATCGCTGATACCCGGATTGGAAACAAACAAAGCATTCATGATCCGGGGAAGTTGACCCTGCTCAAACTCAACGTCAACACACGGCCCGATTACCTGGACAACTCTTCCTACATTTTGATTACTCATATCGCTATTTGCCTCCTAGCAGCTTTAAAATTCTCTGTTCAAGAGGCTGAGCTCTTAAACTCTGAACTTTTCATTCTATTAACCTTTAAGTGCCTCTGCACCGCCGACGATATCCATCAGTTCGCCGGTAATGGCTGACTGACGTGCCTTGTTGTAGATCCTGGTCAGGTTGTCGATGATGTCTCGACACGCTTTCGTCGCATTATCCATCGCGCTCATACGGGCGGCATGTTCGCTCGCCCCGACTTCCAGCATGGCATTGTATACCATGACATTCATATAAAGCGGAAGGAGAACGTCCATGATCTCTTCCGGGCTTGGTTCCGCAATATAGGCGCCGGTCTGACCTTTTTTTTCACCTTCAGCGGCCGCAACCGGCTTCACCGGTAAAAAATTCAGGGTAACGGGAGCCTGGCGGCCGACACTGATGAAGCTGCCGTAAACAACCTTCACTTCATCCGTTTCACCGGATATGAAGTTGGCGGCGATGTCCTGGGCTATTTCCCGGGCGTTGAACATCTGAAAATTGCCCATGATGTCCCGGTAGACCTTGCGAACCTTTCCTGTTTTTTTGAAGTATTGCTGACCTTTTTTTCCGACACAGACGATACTGACCTTTTTGCCCTCGGCTTCATATTTCTGCATCAGCTTTTCGGCCATTCGGATGATATTGCTGTTAAAACTACCGCACAGACCACGATCGGAGGTGACAACAACAATTTCAGCGGATTTGACGTCACGGACCCTCATCAGCGGGAACTCGCTTGATTTCATGTTGCCACTGATGCTGCCAAGAGCTTCATTGAACTTGCCGGCATAAGGACGGAAATTTTCCATCTTCATCTGGGCGCCGCGCAATTTGGCCGCAGAGACCATGTTCATGGCCTTGGTGATCTGTGATGTCTTCTTTACACCAGATATCTGGTTTTTGACATCTTTTAGACTCGGCATGACTCGCTACTCCTGGTTTATTGGATTCCTTTGGATGCCTTGAATGTTTCGGTAAAGGCCTTGATGGTGCTGTGCATTTTTGCTTCAAGATCCTTATCGATGGCCTTTTTTTCCTTGAGGGTGTCAAAGACGTCAGGGGCATTCGCTGCAATATAGGAATACAGATCAGCTTCGTAATCCGCCAGTGTATTGAGCGGCAGGGTGTCAAGGTAGCCCTTGGTGCCGGCAAAAATAATGGAAACCTGTTTTTCCATGGGCAGGGGCTGATACTGGGGTTGTTTAAGGATCTCGACCAGACGCGCGCCGCGGGTCAACTGGGCCTGGGTTGCCGCGTCAAGATCCGAGCCGAATCCGGCAAAAGCTGCCAGCTCGCGGTACTGAGCAAGATCCAGACGAAGGGTACCGGCAACCTGTTTCATGGCTTTTACCTGTGCCGCGCCACCAACACGTGATACGGAAAGACCGACGTTGATAGCCGGACGAACACCGGAGAAGAAAAGGTTCGGCTCAAGATAAACCTGACCATCGGTAATAGAAATAACGTTGGTCGGAATAAAGGCGGAAACGTCACCGGCCTGCGTTTCAATGATCGGCAGAGCGGTCAGTGAACCGGCGCCCAGTTTGTCATTTACTTTTGATGCACGCTCAAGCAGACGAGAGTGGTTGAAGAAAATGTCGCCGGGGAAGGCCTCACGTCCCGGCGGACGGCGAAGCAGAAGCGACAGCTCGCGGTAGGAGACGGCCTGCTTGGAAAGGTCATCATAGATGATCAGGGCGTGCTGGCCGTTGTCACGATAATATTCACCCATGGCGCAACCGGCAAAAGCCGCGATATACTGCATGGGCGCAGGGTCGGAAGCACAGGCGGCGACTACGGTGGTGTATTCCATGGCACCGTGTTTGCGAAGCGCCTCAACAACCAGCGCCACCGTGGATTTTTTCTGGCCGATGGCGACATAAATGCAATGCATATCGGTTTCTTTCTGGGCAATGATGGCGTCAACGCAGAGAGCGGTTTTACCGATCTGACGGTCGCCGATGATGAGCTCGCGCTGGCCGCGGCCAACCGGAGTCATGGCGTCTACCGCTTTGCTGCCCGTGTAACAGGGCTCATGCACACCCTTTCTGGCGATAACACCGGGGGCAAGAACCTCCATTTTCGAGGAGAGCTTGGCATTGATCGGGCCTTGGCCGTCAATGGGATTACCGACGCCGTCGACAACCCTGCCTTCCATTTCCGGACCGACGGGAACCTCGGCGATCTTGCCGGTACGTTTAACGATATCGCCTTCCTTGATGTATTTTACATCTCCGAAGATGGCGCAACCGACGTTGTCCGCCTCCAGGTTGAGGGCGAGTCCGAGGATCCCGTTGGGGAATTCCAGGAGCTCCATTGCCATGCAGTTTTCAACTCCATGAACCCTGGCAATACCGTCACCAACTGAAATGACGGTTCCGGTTTCACTCAGATCAACTTTTGTTTCGTAGTCTTTGATCTGTCCCTTGATAATCTGACTGATTTCTTCAGCTTTAATTTGCATTGCTTATTCACTCCCTTTGATGGACTCTTTTAAACCCTCAAGCTGCGTTTTGATACTGCCGTCCAAGATAAGATCCCCGACCTTTGCAATCATACCGCCGATGATGGAAGGATCGATCTTGGTTTTCAAAACAACCTGCTTGCCTGTTATCTTTTCCAAAGTTGCTTTTGTTTTTTCCTGCAGCGCGGGCTGTAACGCCTTTGCCGTTATGACAAGCCCCTGACAGAAATTCCGATCGGTGTCGACCATGGCCTGAAAGGTTGCGGCAATTTCGGGCAGCACATTGACCCGGTTTTTATGCGCCAGCAGATTAAGGAAATTCGACATGATCGGGGTTACGTTCGCCGATTTGACTATTTCCGCCATGACCTTGGCGCGCACATCCGCTGGGTACATGATATTTGTCAGGCCGTCGCGTACCGCAGGGGTGGTCACGTACAACTCGGCAAAAGCCTGCAATGTTTTTTCATACTCATCCAGGGCATTTTCCTCTTTGCCCACTGCAAACAAGGCCTTGGCATATCGTTTGGCCAGAATGTCGTTTTTCATTATTTCAGACCTCCCACCTTGGTCAGATAATCTTCAACCAGTTTGTCCTGGTCAGAGTCCTGGAGATTTTTCTTGATAATCTCTTCAGCCATGACGGCTGCCTGTTCGGCGATTTCATTTTTCAGACGGCGGCGCGCCTCGGTTATTTCCGTTTGAACCGCCATTTCAGCCTGACGCTTGATGTTTTCCGCAGCCTTATTGGCCTCTTCGATGATACGTGTTTTTTCCGTCTGGCCCGCGGCAATGGCCTTTTCAACCATATCTTTCAATTCCGCGTCTATGCCGGCAAGCTTGGCCTCATATTCTTTGTAGCGGCGCTCTGCCTCGGCACGGCGTGTTTCCAGGTCTTCAAATTCCGCGGCAATGTTTTGCCGGCGGCCCTTGAGGGCGTCAACCAGCGGTTTTTTCAAGAATTTGATCAAAATGACCATCAGGGCGGCAAAGTTCATGACGCGCCACATCAGGTCTTTCAATTTTTCCGGTGACAGGCTGCGTGACATGCCGCCCCCGTGAGCATCCGCTGCATGCGGATCACCGCCTGATGCGTATATGATCCCCGCTGTGCCGACAACAGTCGTAATCGCCAATGCCGCAAGGGCAATCTTTGACCACTTTATCTCCTTTTTCATCTTACAGGGCCCTCCCGAGTATCTTTCCTGCCATTTCTGTTGCAAAACCGCCAATCTGTCCCTTTAATGCCTGTTCAGCGGCCTGAACATCAGCGGCTACGGTGCGAAGCTGATCCGTTTTGGCCTTGTCCGATGCCTCGCGGATTTTCTGCAGAGTCTCTGTTCCGACGGCCTGGGCCTCGTTTCGTGCCGTATCGAATTCCTGTTTGGCTTTGCGGCGCGCATCATTCAGCTTCTGGTCGAATTGTTCAGCCCGCAAGGCGGCATTCTTGTGAAATTCATCGATATCGCTGTTCAGGTTTGCAATCTTTACCTTTCGCTCTGCAAGTATTTTCCTCACAGGGCGGTAAAGTACTGCGTTTAGCACCACTATCAGAACAAGAATGTTCAAAATGTGGATCGGCATGGTGATGTCAACTGTAATCATTTGCGCCCCCTCTTGTGAGTTTCTTTATAGAAATTTTGTAAAAAATGAATAGTCCTTCAGTAAAACACTGGTCTGTCTACTACATTCTTTTTGGGCTGTCAACTTTTTTTAACCATCGTTTTTTTGAATATTTCGTCTAAAATTCTGTACATTTACCTAATTATCATACCTGGAATTTATTTTTGGTGATACAAAGTGTCTTTGCCCGGTATGGAAATTATGAATGTCGATTTTTATGACAAGAGTGATTTGACAATGTCATAGACCGATTCAAGGGCCTCAGGCAGCTTGTCGGGCATTGTCCCCCCGGCCTGAGCCATATCCGGGCGTCCTCCGCCTCCGCCTCCCACCTTGCCGGCAACTTCCTTGATAATATTTCCCGCCTGTATCCTGCCGGTCAGATCCTTGGTGACAACGGCCAGCAGCGACACCTTATCGTTTAAAACCCCGCCCAGCACCGCCACCCCGCTGCCCAGCTTGTCGCGCACCGTGTCACCCACTTCGCGCATGGTTTTGGCGGAATCGAGCGGGATCCGGGCCGCAACCACCTTGATCCCGGCAACCGTCTGCCCGCCGGCAAGCAGGGTATCGAGACTGGAAAGAGACAGCCGGGCATTGAGCTGGCCCACCTCTTTTTCCAGTTCCTTGATCCGGGTCATCATTTTTTCAATTCTGCCGGTTGCTTCATCGGCGGTGCAGCGCAACAGGCCGGCGACGGAGGCGAGTTTTTCCACATCCTGCTGAAAGATCTGCAGGGCCTTGGCTCCGGTCACCGCCTCAATACGTCTGATCCCGGCGGCAATGCCGCTTTCCGCAATGATTTTCAGCAGCCCTATTTCACCGGTTGCTCCGACATGGGTGCCGCCGCACAGCTCCTTGCTGAAGGTGTCGATGGACACCACCCGCACCGTGTCGCCGTATTTTTCGCCGAAAAGAGCGGTGGCGCCCGACTGCAGTGCCTCTTCCCTGCTCAGGTTTTCAACGGAGAGATCGCTGTTTGCCCGGATCGCCTGATTGACGATATTCTCTATTTTTTTCAATTCATCGGGCGAAATGGGGGAAAAATGGGTGAAGTCAAAGCGCAGTCGTTCCTCATCCACCAGCGAACCGGATTGTTTGACATGGTCGCCCAGCACCTGTTTCAGGGCGGCGTGCAGCAGGTGGGTTGCCGTATGGTTGCAGGCGATTGCCTGACGCCGCAGGTCGGTAACGACAAGTTCCGCTTCCTCGCCGCATTGCAGACAACCGGCCCTGATTTTTCCTTTGTGCAGGATAATTCCTTCACCGGCCTTGATGGTGTCAATGATTCCGGCCGAACCGCCGCGGGTGGTTATTGTGCCGTGGTCGCCGATCTGGCCGCCTGATTCCGCGTAAAAAGGGGTTTCCCGGCTGACAAGCAGCACCTGGTCTCCGAGGCCGGCCTGCGGCACGGACTCGCCTTTTTCGTTGATGATGGCGATGAGTTCCGAGCGGTGGATTTTTTTGTCATAGCCGACAAAGGAGGTTTTAACCCCTGATGCGATGAGGGACTTGATGCCCGGCCCGATCTCGGCAAGGCCGCAGCCCTTCCACGATTTTTTCGACTGCTGCCGCTGGTTTTCCATGGCACGGTTGTACCCTTCTTCATCAATGCCGTAACCTTCCTCAATGGCGACGTCACGGACGATATCCACCGGGAAGCCGAAGGTATCATACAATTTAAAAATAAAATCACCGGAGATCATCTTCCGGCCCGCCTTTTTCAAACCATGCATCTCTTTGGCCAGCATCTCCAGCCCGTTATCGAGCGTTTCCAGAAAACGTTCTTCTTCGTTGGTGACAACCTGGACAAGCAGCCCGGCTGCATCATGCAGATGGGGATAGGCATGGCCCATTTCCTGCGCCACCTTTTTCGTGATTGCGCTTAAAAAAGGCCGGGTCAGGCCGAGGGTGCGGCCGAAGCGGATGGCGCGGCGCATGATGCGTCGCAGCACATAGCCGCGACCTTCGTTGGAGGGCAGAACACCGTCCGCCACCAGAAACGACATGGTGCGGCTGTGATCGGCAATAACCCGCAGGGCCGTGTCGGTGCGGCTGTCACGGCCGTAGGCTGTTCCCGCTACCCGGGCAATCTCCTGGATAATGCCGGTGAAGAGGTCGGAGTCATAGTTGCTGTGAACACCCTGGATGACCGCGGCAATCCGCTCAAGGCCCATGCCGGTATCGATGCTGGGTTTGGGCAGCGGGGTCATGGTACCGTCCGCGCTGCGTTCAAACTGCATGAAAACCAGGTTCCACAGTTCGAGAAAACGGTCACAGTCGCAGCCGACCGCACAGTCCGGCCGGCCGCAGCCAACCTCGGAACCCTGGTCGATGTGTATTTCCGAACAGGGGCCGCAGGGGCCGGTGTCGCCCATGGCCCAGAAATTATCCTTGGCGCCGAGCCGTATGATGCGGCCTTGGGGCAGATCGTCAATTTTCTCCCACAAGGCGTAAGCCTCATCGTCGTCCTCAAAAACGGAAACCCACAACTTTTCCGGCGGCAGGCCAAGCTCCTTGGTAAGGAAGTCCCAGCCGTAACGGATGGCATCTTCCTTGAAGTAGTCGCCAAAGGAGAAATTGCCCAGCATTTCAAAAAAGGTGTGGTGCCGGGCGGTATATCCGACATTGTCCAGGTCGTTGTGTTTGCCGCCGGCGCGGACGCAACGCTGGCAGGTTGCGGCGCGAATGTAGTCCCGTTTTTCCTCGCCGGTGAAAATGCGCTTGAACTGCACCATGCCCGCGTTGGTAAACAGCAGTGTGGGGTCATCATGGGGCACCAGCGCGGAGCTTTCAACAATGGTGTGGCCTTTGTCGGCAAAGTAGGACAGAAATTTTTTCCGAATATCGTTTCCAGTCATGGTTTTCAAAATTTCGCAGTTGGTGAAATGGTGATAAGTTCGTAATAGTGTCTGTTTTTCATTACGGAGCAGACGGAGATCACGGCGGATTTTATTCCCCGCCGGTCGGCACTGCGGGTTCAATGGTCAATTTTTCGTGTTTGCCGCAGCGACAGGTGAGATCATCCGGCGTCACTTTCCGGCGCCGGATTTTCAGCTGCCGGCGCCACCTTCAGCTCTTCGCCAGGCAGGGGCAGGCCAAATCCCATTCTGACCTTGCGGTCGATTTCCGCCATCAATTCCGGGCGTTCTTTGATGAAATCCTTGGCGTTTTCGCGTCCCTGGCCGATGCGCTCGTTGCCGTAGGAATACCAGGCGCCGCTTTTGTCGACGATGTTTTGTTCCACTGCCAGGTCAAGCAGGTCGCCGGCCTTGGAGATGCCCTCACCGTAGATGATGTCGAATTCCGCCGTCTTGAAGGGCGGCGCGACCTTGTTTTTTACGATTTTTACCTTGGTGCGGTTACCGATAACCTCCTGCCCGTCCTTGATCGGTGTCAGCTTGCGGATATCAAAACGCATGGATGCATAGAACTTGAGGGCCGTGCCGCCGGTGGTGGTTTCCGGGTTACCGAACATCACCCCGATTTTCATGCGGATCTGATTGATGAAGATGAGGGAGGTGTTGGTTTTTTTCAGAATGCCGGTCAGTTTGCGCATGGCCTGGGACATCAGTCTGGCCTGCAGCCCCATATGGGAATCGCCGATATTGCCGTCGATCTCCGCCTTGGGCACCAGGGCGGCTACCGAGTCGATGACAATGACGTCAACTGCCGCGCTGCGGACAAGAATCTCGGCAATTTCCAGGGCCTGTTCGCCGAAGTCGGGCTGGGAAACCAGCAGATCGTCGGTATTGACGCCGAGGCGGTCCGCGTAGTGAACATCCAGGGCGTGTTCGGCGTCGATAAAGGCCGCGGTGCCGCCCGCCTTTTGTGCCTCGGCAATAACATGCAGGGCCAGGGTCGTTTTACCGGAGGACTCGGGCCCGAATATTTCCGTAATCCTTCCTCTGGGGAAGCCGCCGACACCGGTTGCGATGTCAAGGCTTAAGGTGCCGGTGGGGATAACGGGAACGGCCTCGGTTTCATCCGAGCCGAGGCGCATGATCGACCCCTTGCCGAACTGTTTCTGTATCTGGAGTATCGCTGAATCAAGTGTTTTGCTTTTGCCCTCAGAGATGGCCATGTTGTTAGCTCCTGCTCTGCTGTTGCTGAAAAGGGGGAAATCCATGCTCCCCCGCCTTCGGTTTCGTGTTCAATCGCTCTGTGGTTGCCTGGAGCAAAGTGTGAAACAGTCATCACTACCAGCCGTTATCAAGAAAGTCAAGCCCGCGAAGATGACGGCGTAAAAGATCGAGGCCGGTCATGGCGGCTTTTGTTTGAATCATGGTCCGGTTGCCGGAAAAACGGTAGCGCAGGGAAATGGTTTTTTCGTTGCCGGCTATGGCAAAACAGACGGTGCCCACCGGTTTCTCAAGGCTGCCGCCGCCCGGGCCGGCAATGCCGGTTATGGAGAGTCCGATGTCGGCGCCGCTTATTTTTTTTGCCCCCAACGCCATTTCCGTGGCCGTTTCCCGGCTGACCGCGCCGAAGTTGTCCAGCGTTTCCTTGTTGACGCCGAGCAGCTGTTCTTTGAAGGCGTTGGCGTAGGCAACAACCCCGCCCAGGAAATAGTCGGAGCTGCCGGCAATGAGGGTGAGGTGATGGGCCATCAGGCCGCCGGTGCACGATTCCGCCAGGGCCAGGGTCAGGCCCTTGTCCTTGAGGATCCGGCCGACGATGGTTTCCAGTGAATTGTTTTCATCATCATAGATGCAGCAGCCCAGAATTTCCCGGATGGAGGATTCGCCCAGCCGGAAACGGTCGGCGGTTTCCTCGGGAGTTTTTCCCCGCACCGTCAGGCTGACGTGAACCTCGGCGGCATTGGGATAATAGCCGATGCGCAGTTTCTGATTGCTTTTTTCGAAAGCAGCCAGCTTTTCCTGAACCAGCGGTTCGGGCAAACCGAAGACCTTGAACACCTTCTGTTTGACCATGGAAATATTTGTTCCTCCCCAGGCGGCAAGGCGGGGAATGACCCGGTCCAGCATCAGTTCCCGCATCTGATGGGGGACTCCGGGCAGGAAAAAAATCGGCTTGTCACGGTAAATGAGCATATAGCCGGCGATTTTATCCCCAGGCTTGAGGATTTCCGCGCCGGAAGGCAACCAGGCCAGCTTTTCCAGGGACGGCATTTCCTTGAACGATTCGGATTGTTTGATTTTTTCAAAGATTTCCGGGTAAAGGATGGTCGGCCGGTCCAGCGCCTCAGCCACCGCCTGATTGGTCATGTCGTCATTGGTGGGGCCAAGCCCGCCGGTGACCACGACAAAATCGGCCCGCTCGATGCTTTCCCGCAGTGCCTTGCCGATCATCTGCGGTTCGTCGCCGATGGTTGCCATGGCGGTGATTTCGTGGCCCGCGCCATAGAGATGGCTGGCGGCAAAATAGCTGGTTGAGTTGAGGATGCGGCCCGAGGTCAATTCATTGCCGATGGCGATAATTTCTCCAATCATATCTGCCGTCCAAAAACGATCCCCTCTTCCAGCCGCTCCAGACGCACATCGATAATGGTGTTGCCGTCATTGTCCTGAGCCGGAAAGAGAACCGGGATATAATTTTCCGTGAAGCCCCGCATGAGTTTGAAGCGATTTTTTTTGTTTTCCGCCAGCACCCGGTGGGACGTGCCCAGGTGTCGGCGGTAAAATGTCGTTTTTTTTACCTGATCGAGATTGCGCAGCACGGCCACCCGTTCTTCCTTTTCCGGGCCCGAGATCTGGTTGCGCATGCCGGCGGCCAGCGTGCCGCTCCGCCTGGAATAGGGAAAGACATGGAGATAGGTGACCGGCAGCCCTTCCAGCAGGGCATGGGTATTGGCAAAGGCGCTTTCCGTTTCCCCGGGAAAACCGACCAGCACGTCCGCGCCGATGGCGGCATGGGGGATTTTGGCGTGGATGCGCTCAATCAGACCGGCAAAATCGTCTGCGGTGTAGCGCCGGTTCATCTCCCGCAAAATTCTGTCGTCACCGCTTTGCAGGGGGATGTGAAAGTGGGGCATGAAGTTTGGCCGTGCCGCCATCAGGGCAAGCAGCTCATCAGAGGCTTCACCCGGTTCAAGGGAACTGAGGCGGAAGCGAATGTCCCGATAAAGCGAGGTTGCCCGGTCAATAAAATCGACCAGGCCGGTGCGGGGGGAAAGGTCCATGCCGTACATGCCGACATGAATGCCGGTCAGGACAATTTCCTTATACTGCTGGGCCGCGAATATGCCGATCTGCTCCAGGGCCGCTTCCGGCGCCAGGCTGCGGCTGCGGCCCCTGGCATAGGGCACGATGCAGTAGGAGCAGAAGTTGTTGCAGCCGTCCTGCAGTTTGAGATAGGCCCTGGTGCGGCCGGGAAAGCGGGTTACCGTCAACGGGCAGATGGTTTTGCGGTTGCCGATGTCGCCCATGTGCATTTCCAGGTCGCACTGTTTTTCCGAAAGGGCGATGTCCACCAGCCGGTGCTTGAAGCCGTTGCCGACAATGCAGACCGACCAGTCGGCAAGCTCCAGAACCTTGGACGAGGCAACCTGGGAATAGCAGCCGGTAACCACAACCCGGGCCCCGCTGCTGGTCTTCAACGCCCTTCTGATCATCCGGCGGGATTGGGCCGCAGCCTTGGCGGTAACGGCGCAGGTGTTGATGATGTAGACATCGGCCGGTTGGGAAAAGGGAACCGTTTCCGCTCCCCGTTCTTCCAATTGAGAGAGAAAGGCGGCCGATTCAAACTGGTTTACCTTGCAGCCGAGGGTGGTGATGGCAACTTTCAGTTTTTTTGATCCCGTCATCTTTTACCTTGCAATCTCCCCGCCGCCGATCATTTCGTCCCCCTGATAGAGGACGGCAAACTGGCCCGGGGTGATGGCCCGTTGCGGCTGGTCAAAAATAACTTTGTAAAATTCGCCCGCGCGGATCACCTCGGCCCGGGTTTCATGATGGCGGGAGCGTATCCTGACCATGGTTCGTAGCGGCAGCGGCGGCGGTGAGCCGCAAATCCAGTTCATGCGGCTGACAAGAAATTCCCGGCGCCACAGCCCCTCTGCCTTGCCGACAATGACCCGGTTTTTTCCCGCATCAAGCGCAACGACATAGGAGGGCGTACTGTCGCAGATGCCCAAGCCCCGGCGCTGGCCGATGGTGTACTGAAAAAAACCGTCATGATCCCCGACCTTGTCGCCGTTTGCCGTGACAATATCACCTTTGGCCCAATCTGTCTCCTCTTTCAGGAAGTCGGCCACGCTGCGGTTCTGCAAAAAACAGACATCCTGGCTTTCCGTGCCTGATCCCTGAAACTGGCTGAATCCGAGCCCACGGGCCTGGTGATAGACCTCTTCCTTGGTCAGATCTCCCAGCGGAAAAAGCAGGTGAGAAAGCTGTTCCCGATTGAGACCGCACAGAAAGTAGGACTGGTCTTTTTTCGTGTCCCGCCCCTTGAGCAGATGAAAACCCTTGTCGTCCCGTTGGAGGCGAACATAATGGCCGGTGGCCATTTTGTCCATGCCGCAACGGCGGACGCGTTCCAGAAGCTTGCCGAACTTGATCAGCGGATTGCAGATGACGCAGGGATTCGGGGTTTTTCCGGCATGGTAGCTTCGGCGGAAGTAGTCGATGACCTCCTGCTGAAAGCTGCGGCTGAGATCAACGATTTCCAGTGGGATATCCAGCCCCGCGGCCACCCTGCCGACCCTGTCGATCTGTTTTTCCCGGTCCGGCAGCCCGATATCCATGAAAAAACCGTGAACCGTATGGTTTTCCCGCAGTCGTGCCGCGCAGACCGTACTGTCCACCCCGCCGCTCATGGCAACGCCAATTTTTTTTTTCGTCGTATCCACGGTTGAAGCATCGGAAGAAAAGGTTTATTTAGGAACCGTCACGAAAGAAGTTGCTTCGCGCAAACTTTCGTGTTCCGGCTCATTCATTATGAGCCGCCGTGCAAAAAAGAAACATTCAACCAGTTTTGATGGAATTCAGTCAACAGCAAAGTTGAGAATATCGTGGAAAAGAAGAAACCTTTTGCCTGTGAACTGCTGGCCCCGGCCGGCAGCCTTGAAAAACTGAAAACCGCCGTCAGTTACGGGGCGGATGCCGTTTATCTCGGCGGCCGGGAATTCAGCCTGCGGGCCCATGCCGCCAATTTTTCCCCGGCCGATCTGGAAGAGGGCATTGCCTTTGCCCATGGCCGGGGCGTCCGCGTCTTTGTCACCGTCAACATCTTTGCCCACAACCGGGATCTGGAGAAACTGGCCGGCTATCTGCAAGAACTTGCCCGGCTCGGCGCGGACGGCCTGATCATTTCCGATCCGGGTGTGCTGCGTCTTGCCCGCCGGGTGGTGCCGCAGATGTCCGTCCATCTCTCCACCCAGGCCAATGTCACCAATGTGGAAAGCGGTCTTTTCTGGCAGGAACAGGGGGTGACCCGGCTTAATCTGGCGCGGGAGCTGTCCCTTGAAGAGATCCGGCGGATCAGGGAGGGAATTTCCGCCAAAATAGAGGTCTTTGTGCACGGCGCCCTCTGCATCTCCTATTCAGGCCGCTGCATGCTGAGTTTGTATCTCACCGGCCGGGACGCCAATCAGGGCAAATGCGCCCATCCCTGCCGCTACGGGTACCGCCTGCAGGAAGAAAAGAGGCCCGGTCAGTACTTCCCGGTGGAAGAGGATGCGCGGGGCATGTACATCTTCAACAGCAAGGATCTCTGTCTCTTGAACCGGCTGCCGGAACTGGTGCGGGCCGGGGTTGATTCGATCAAGATCGAGGGCCGGATGAAGGGTATTTATTACGTGGGCGGCATTGTCCGGATTTATCGGGCCGCGCTTGATTATGTCCTGACGGCCCTGAATGATGATCCCCTCCGGGATATCGTCATGCCGCCGGTGTTCATGGAGGAAATGGCAAAACTTGGCAGTCGCGGGTATACGGAGAATTTTTTCGCCGATCCTCCCGGCGAGGAGGATATGTGCTACAGCGGCGCAGTGGTGGACCAGACCTATGTGCCGGCGGGGATAGTGCTGAAAAGCGGCGCCCGGCCGCTTATCGAGGTGCGGCACCGGCTTATGCCCGGCGACAGCCTTGAATACATGGAGGAGGGGCTGAACAATGTTCCCTTCCAGGTCCTTTCATTGGAAACCGCGGAAGGCAGGCCGCTTGCCCAGGCGAATCCGGGCAGCCGGGTTGTGCTGACGCCGGATCAGGAGCTGGACTGCCCTCCCTGGACGTTGATCAGGCGCATTCAGGGGAGCGAGAAGGGATAAAAGGTGCGGGTTGCGCCTTTATCGGGATATATTCAGCTCCGGGAAATGTTTTTGGGCGCATTCCGGACAGATGCTGTGGCTGATGTCCGTGTCAAAGTGCTTGTGGATGTAAACGTCAACCTGCTCCCAGTAGCCTTTGTCGTCGCGGATTTTTTTGCAGTAGGAACAAAGGGGCAAAATGCTGCGTAATGTTTTTATTTCAGTCATGGCCTCTTGCAGCGCATCGTTTTTTTGTTGGAGCGCGGTATTGACCTGACGCAGTTCCTCGGTTCGCAGGGTAACGAACAAGGTTAGATTGTGCAAGCGTAGCGCGCCACAATCTGAACCGGTGGTTGGACAAGCCCGGTGGACGTATATAGAAAAGAGCTTTTGGGTTCCGGAGGGATCGGATCAGGCGAAGGAAGACGGGAGTGGCCCCCGCAATGTTCTTTGAAAAGGATTTTGGTGCTGTATCATGCTGCTTTACGCTGATTTCCGGCGTTTTTCGGGCGCAGGAGTCCCGTCCCGGTGCAATCCGGCTTGTGTCCTCGGCAAGTTCACGGCTTTCGTTTACATACCCGATGCCTCCGGCTCGTCTATTGCCGTAACGGAGCGGCCATGGCCGGTGGCCGGGCGATCATTGTCGCGGCGATCACCATGGCGGCCCCGCAGGCCGGGCAGATGATAGCCGGCCGTTGCTTCAGGTTGCGGACAAGGGCGCGCCATGGCGCGACCCGCAGCACCAGCTGCAGGAAGCGGAGCAGCTTTTTGCTGCATGCATGGAGAAAACCATACGACCTTGCCCGTCGAAACCCTCGGGGCAGCACATGGAGCATAAGCAGGTAGAGGAAGTACTCGCCCTTGACGGTTCGGGTCCGGTCTTCTCCGCTTTTGGCATGGCGATACCGGAAGGTGACCATGCCGTCCCGGCAGTGCAGGATGTCTTTTTCCCGGATAACACCCCGGTACAGATAACGGCCAAGATAGATAAGGGCCTTCTCGCCGTTGCCCGCGTCCTTGCAGTCAACCACCCACTGATCGGGGCAATCATGGGGAACCGGCAGCTTGTTTTCGACCAGGGTCTGGAGCAGCTTCGCCCGAAAGACCTTGGCCATGGCCTTGTGGCTGAAGAGATATTTCCCGGATTTTTCCTTCCACAGCCCGGTTTGCGGGTTGATGCTTGCTCCGGGCATGACAACGTGGATGTGCGGATGATAGTCCAGGGTTCTGGAATGGGTGTGGAGGATGGCGGTGAATCCCGCTGATCCGCCGAGTTTTTTGTCGTTATTGGTGAAGGATTTCAGGAGGTCCTGTACTGCCCTGAACATCAGGGCGTAAACGGTTTTCTGGTGTTTCCACGCCAGATCCCGCATCTGCCCGGGCAGCGTGAAGGTGATCAGGTAGTATTGACACGGCAGTCGTTTGTCAAGCTGGCTTTCCAGCCACTGCCGGCTCTCATGGTTCTGGCAATGGGGGCAGTTTCTGTGGCCGCAGGAATGGGGAATATAGATCCGTTCGCCGCACCGGTGGTCCGAACAACGGGCCAGCATGTGCGGTCCATGCTCGTATCTGCATCGGGCCATGGACTCCAGAGCCTTGATGTGGCCTGACAGGAGATTTTTGTTGTAGGTGCGGAAGAAGCTGTCCCTGAACTTGTTGATGATCGTGGAGAGCAGCATTATTTACGCCCTCCCCATCTGATGTCCAGGGAGTTGACCAGGGAATTGACGGCCAGTCTCGCATTGTTGGCCGTGGTGGAGGTCAGGTGGGTGTATCTGGCGGTGGTCAGGATGCTGACATGGCCAAGGATCTGCTGCAGCTCAAGCAGATCAACCCCGGCCTCCAGCATGTGGGTGGCATAGCTGTGACGCAGGGAGTGGCATGAGATTTTTTTTTATGCCGAGTTGCCGGACAACGGTCTGCATGGTGGTTTGAATGCCGCCCCTGTCCAGGGGCAAATCAACCAGGTGGGCATTTTTCAGACCTCTTTTCCTGCTGGGGAAGAGGAACCGGGGATGCTTGTGCATGGCCCAGAACTCCCGCAGCACCCGCAAGGTCTTGTCTGGCAGCGGCACCAGCCGGTCCTTGTTACCCTTGGCATCACGAATATGGACCCGCATGTTGCCTGCGTCGATGTCGCCGACTGTGAGTCGAATGCCTTCGCCAAGGCGCAGGCCCATGCTGTAGCAGGTAAAAAAGAAGACCTTGTAGCTCAAGGTTTTGGTTGCGGCAAATAGTTGCCCCGTCTGCTCGACGGACAGGATGTCAGGGATTCT
>MQUF01000022.1 GCA_001914235.1 Desulfobulbaceae bacterium DB1 | reverse complement strand
ATAATAAACTCAAAAAGGAACCACTGGCCCTATCAACAGGAATAACCAATAATAGCGATGAAGGCTCCTGGTAACTGGGTATAACACATGCAAGAAAATGAAACAGTTGAATTTAAGAAAAGCCTTTCTCAGCTCAAGGCCGGCCTTGTTTCAATCGCTGCCATTCTGAATAAACATGGCGCCGGTGAACTGTGGTTCGGTATGAGCAATGACGGCAAGGCCGTGGGGCTGGAGGCGAACGAAAAAACCCTGCGGGACCTCTCCCAGTCAATAGCTGCCCACATCGAACCCAGAATTCCATAACAATGGACGATCTGCGTAAGGGAAATATTTCTCAACGTCGTAATCCACTGATTGCTGATTTGTTTCGTCGGATTGAAATGGTAGAGGCATGGGGACGCGGCATGCCGTTGATCATTAAAAACGCACCCGATGTCGTTTTTCGAGAAGTTGGCCGCCTCTTTATCGTTTCCTTTAATCGACCATCGTTTTCGACGGAGCTGACGGGTGAAGAGGACCACCAGAGCAAACCGACAGCTTTGGATAGGACTACCCAGGAAAAATTGCCCATCGGAGAAAAGGTCGGAGAAAGGGTCGGAGAAAAACTGACTTTGAATCAAGAAGCGATAGTCCGGGAGATTATCAAAGATCCCCGTATATCAGCTAGAGCACTGGCTGCAATCGTGGGCATTTCCAGCCGCAAAGTGGAAGAAAACATTAAAAAGCTCAAGGAGCAAGGCCGTCTCATTCGTATCGGGCCGGCCAAAGGCGGCCATTGGAAGGTAGTGGGATAATTTACCACAGCAGAAATGTTGGCTGACGGATATGAAATTCCGCCGGAAGTGATCTCCGAGGCGATTGTCAATGCCATCGCCCACCGCGATTACACCAGCACCGCCAGCGTGCAGGTGATGTTGTTTGCGGACCGGCTTGAGGTATGGAATCCGGGCACACTCACCTCTGCCCTGACTCTCCAGACCCTGCGCGAACCGCACGGCTCCTATCCCGGTTCCTTTGATTGCTGAGCCCCTCTACCTGACCAGATATATCGAACGAATGGGCACCGGCATCCATGACATGATCGAGCGCTGCCGCGAGGCAGGTCTGGCGGAACCGGAATTTAAGCTGACTGACGGCTTCGTCTCCGTGATTCGCCGGAAACCGGGGAAGGCTTTTGAGGCTGTCGGCGGGAAGATCACCCCGGAAGTCGGCACCAAGTTGGCACTAAGTCGGCACCAGTTCCAAATACTCCATAACTGCCTGGAAGAACGGGCGATTGGCGACTTGATGGAAATTGAAGGGCGCTCTGACCGCACCAAGTTCAGGAATCAGGTACTCAGGCCTTTGCTTGATGCCGGATTAATCGAAATGACCATTCCGGATAAACCAACAAGCAGTAAGCAAAAATACCGGCTGACGGAAAAGGGGAAACAGATTTTGAATCAGGATATTTAAATGAGGTATCCTGCAACTGACTTTGGTTTTGGAGCCATGTATGTGGGTGATTGACATCAGACACTGGCTGAACGAGCAGCAGGACGGACCGGCGGTGCCGCAGCTGCGGCTGAAGGCGAAAAAACTTGCGGAAATCATATACGGGACAGGCCAGAAACGAATGATCCCTTGGGCAATCTTCTGAATTTTTTTTAGTGTTGAATACGGTGAGGCAATGCAAAATGTTTTCAAGTTTCGAGATAGGCTGATTGAAGAATACAGCACCTTTTCGCGCAGTTTCACGCGCATTGCGGCTCAGGATTTGTTTGAAGAAGTTGAAAAACAATACAACGCCGGCCGCTATTGGCCGGAGCCGTTAATTCAAATCAACCCCAATTATCAGCGTAAGGAATCAGTCCAGACCCTTGTTGAGCAAGGCCTGCTTCATCCAGCCTGTGCAGGGATTTTCCAGATCGGTAAATCGGAAGATCACCCGAGCCCCCTCAACCTGTATACGCATCAGCTTGAAGCAATTGCCAAGGCGCAAGACGAAAAGAGCTATGTTGTCACAACCGGCACCGGCTCCGGTAAATCACTGGCCTTTTTCATTCCGATTATTGATCGTATCCTCAAGGCCAGAAAAGATGATGCCGCTCGCCGTACCCGCGCCATTGTCATCTATCCCATGAACGCCTTGGCCAACAGTCAGCTGGAGGAACTGAACAAATTTCTCCATGGCTATGCGGAGGAGAACAAACCATTTACCGTCGCACGTTACACCGGCCAAGAAAGACAGACGATTCGCCAGCAGATTGCCGAAAACCCACCGGACATCCTACTGACCAACTTCATGATGCTGGAGCTTATCCTGACCCGCTATGAAGCGATTGATCGCCAAGTGGTTGAACATTGCCGCGGGCTTGAATTCCTGGTACTGGATGAGCTGCACACCTATCGAGGAAGGCAGGGGGCTGATGTTGCCATGCTGGTGCGCCGTCTCCGCCAACGTCTGGATGCGCGGAAACTTATCTGCATAGGCACCTCGGCAACCATGTCGAGCACCGGAACCGGGGAAGACCAGCAGAAAACCGTGGCGGAGGTGGCCAGCAAGCTTTTCGGCACCACAATCACCTCCCATGATGTCATCGGCGAGACTCTCGAACGCGTGACGGACCCAAGCCTTGATATTGTTAGCATCAAACCCATTCTTGCAGACAGAATACGGGGCGGTTCATTTGACTGGGCGGATTTTGAGTCTTTTCGGCACGATCCCCTGGCGGTCTGGGTGGAACTGAATCTGGGAATCGACATGTCGGACCTCTCAAGGCCCAATCGCGCCAAGCCGCTGACCGTTTCGGAAGCGTCACAACGGTTGGCTGACCAGGCCGGCATTGAGAAAGACGAAGCCCGACAGGCATTGCAGAATTTTCTCGTCGCCGCCCTTGATCTGCGATCCCCCCAGGGGCATCCCCCTTTCGCCTTCAAGCTGCACCAGTTTATCAGCGGTCCCGGCAAAGTATATACGACCTTGGAGCCCGAAGGTCTTCGCCCTGTGACACTGGATGCTCAACGCTTTGCCCCTGGCCGCCAGCAAGAGCATATTCTGCTCTTCGCAGCCCATTTCTGCCGTGAGTGCGGCCAGGAGTACCATCCTGTCTGGCGGCAGGATGGAGCCTCATGCCGCTATTCTTCCCGGGAAATCGATGACATTGCCAGCGATGATGATGCCAAAGGCTTCGGCTTTCTCGCCCCTTATCGCGATGGCCAGCAATACCGGGGCATTTTTGAAGACCTTCCGGAGCATTGGCTGGATATCACAGGCGCCTCACCCAAGGTTAAACCCAATTACAGGGCTGCGGTTCCCTGTGAGGTAAGGGTCGATGCCGGGGGAGATGAAGGGCAGGGGAATAGATTCTGGTTTATCCCCGGCAAGTTCCGTTTTTGTCTCAACTGCGGATACGTGCATGAATCCTATGGCCGGGATGTCAACCGGTTGTCGAGCCTTTCCGGCGAGGGTAGATCCTCGGCTACCACCATGCTCACCTTGAGCGCCTTGCGACAGCTCTTCGCGGCCCAGGATTTACCGCCCGATCTTCCTGATCCCCGCAAGCTTCTGGGCTTCACCGATAACCGCCAGGATGCGGCACTGCAGGCCGGGCATTTCAACGATTTTGTCTTTCTGTTGACTCTGCGCGCAGGGCTGGTGGGCGCCCTGCAACAAAACAGCGGTGAGCTTACCGAAGAGAATCTTTCTGATGCGGTATTCAAGGCACTCGGCTTTGACCGTGACGAAGAAGGAGTACTGGCAGAGTACCTCAAGAGCCCGCAACTGGTTGGTCTTGCCCGGCAGGAGGCCCAGCGGGCCCTGCGCTATATCCTGGGCTACCGGCTGGTTCGAGACCTGCGCAAGGGGTGGCGATACAATAACCCTAATCTTGATCAGCTCAAACTTTTGCATATCGACTACCAGGGGCTTGAGGATTTCTGCGCCAATGAATCCCTGTTTGCCAAAAGCCATTCCGTGCTGCAACGCCTGCAGCCGGATGCCCGTCAGGCGCTTGCCCGCTTTGTATTCGCCGAACTGCGCCGCAACCTCTGTCTGGAGTCCCGCTATCTCGATCCCAATGATCAGGATAAGGCCCGGAACAGCGCCTACAGTTATTTAAATGAACGTTGGTCGTTTGCCCAGGACGAACGCTTGTCCACTTCAAAATATCTCATATTCGGTAAGCGGCCGGAATTCCGTGGCAAAGTTCGGGAAGACCTGGTCAGCGGCGGGCCGCGTTCCCGCCTGGTGCGACTGCTCAAACAGGCGTCGTTCTGGGGAAAAACAGAATTTGCCGGACAGGTGAACGGCTGGAAGGGGCAGGAATTCGCCACAATTCTCATTGACTTTCTGTCAGCAGCTCAACGGTACGGATATATGCAGTCGGCCAGTGTCGGGCAGGACCTCATCGGCTGGAGGTTGAAATCATCGGCTCTCTTGTGGCGGCTGGTGAGTGAACTCCCTCCCGGGGATGAAAATCGGTCCAATGCCTTCTTCCGGCAGCTGTATCTTGCCGTTGCCAAGGTGCTGGCCCTGCCGAATCATCCGCTTTTCGAATTCGAGGCCCATGAACATACCGCCCAGGTGGAGGCCGGCAAACGGATTTTTCTTGAAACCCGTTTCCGCTACACCCGACAGGACAGAGAGGAGTGGGCTGCCGACCCCGGCCATGATGCCCCGCTCCAGCGCCTGCCGGTCCTGTTCTGTTCCCCGACCATGGAACTTGGGGTGGATATCTCCGCCCTGAATACCGTCTATCTCCGCAACGTCCCACCGACACCGGCCAATTATGCCCAGCGCAGCGGCCGCGCCGGTCGGTCCGGGCAACCAGCCCTGGTGATCACCTACTGTGCGGCGCAGAGCCCGCACGACCAGTGGTTCTTCCGCCATGCCCCCCATATGGTGCATGGCGTGGTCAAACCGCCTACTCTTGACCTTGCCAACCGTGATCTCGTGGAAAGCCATCTGCACGCAGTGTGGCTTGCCAATGTGGAACATCAGCTCGACACCAGCATTGCCCCGCTGCTCGATCTGGAAAAGGACGAAAAACCCATCAGGGACGAACTGCGCGCCTGTTTCGCCGATCCCGCGGTGCAGACTAGGGGGCTTGCCCATGCCCGGCAGGTTATCGCCGAAGTCGAAAACGAATTAAGCCCTGAAGCAGCTCCCTGGTTCAATGAACGCTATGTCGAGCAGGTCATTTCCCAGGCGGCTGACACCTTCAATCGCGCTCTGGACCGCTGGCGTAATCTCTTTGATGCCACCCGCAAACAGATGGACCTGGCCGACGCTGTGGTCAAGAGCCACGCGGTCAAGCATGGCGAGCGTGAAAACGCCCGACGCCGCTATGGCGATGCAGCACGGCAATATGCTATGCTGCTGAAGTCCGGCAATACCCAGAATTCTGATTTTTACACTTACCGCTATCTTGCCAGCCAGGGATTTCTCCCCGGTTACAACTTCCCGCGCCTGCCGCTCATGGCCTGGATCCCCGGCCGGGGTGGCTCAAGTTCCGGCAAGGAGGACGAAGGCAACATGGTCAGCCGTCCACGCTTCCTGGCTTTGTCCGAGTTCGGTCCCCGCAGCCTCATCTACCACGAAGGCCGGACCTACCGGGTCATTCGCGCCAAACTTAATGTCAGCGCCGCCGACCATGTGACCGCCGACACCACCCTGGCCACGGTTTCCGCCCGCATCTGCGCTCATTGCGGCCATGGCCACATGGGTGAGGAGAGTTCCCCTGATCCTCTCAATAATGTCTGCGATAACTGCGGCACGCCGCTCACCGATCAGGGCAGGATAAACAGTCTCTACCGCATTGAGACCGTGGAGACAATTCCGGTGGAACGCATTTCCGTCAATGACGAAGAACGCCAGCGCCAGGGCTTTGAGTTGCAGACCGCCTATCGCTTTCTCCCTGGCCCGGACGGCTTGATCCAGAAGACCGAGGCCACGGTACTGCTGGGTGATGAGCAAATCGCCACTCTTACCTATGCGCCAGCCGCCCGTATCTGGCGTATTAACCGGGGCTGGCGCCGGCGCCGCGACAAAAATCAGCTCGGCTTTTATATCAACCCGATCTCCGGAGTATGGAGTAAACAGGAAAACCCGGAAGAGGAACAGAGCGGGGAAGGCCTGGAAGACACCATGTTGAACAAGGTTTCGCCCCAGCGCATTGTGCCTTTTGTGGAAGACCATCGGAATATTCTCATCCTGACCCCATCCCGGCCACTTGATGCCAATGCCATGGCCACCCTGCAGGCTGCGCTGAAACGTGGCATCGAGCAGAGCTTCCAGATAGAGGAATCGGAAATGATGGCCGAGGCCCTGCCCGATGCGGATAACCGCAGGGCAATTCTTTTTTATGAGGCAGCCGAGGGGGGCGCCGGGGTCTTGACCCGTTTGGCCGGGGAAACAAGGCAGCTTGCCGAAGTGGCGAAGAACGCTCTCCGGCTCATGCATTTTAATGTACCGGATGGAGGCTTTTCCATCGACATCCTGCCGGACGCGGAAGAACGCCCTGACGGCGGCCGCATCTGCGAGGCGGGTTGCTACCAGTGCCTGCTTTCCTATTTCAATCAGCCGGACCATGAAAAAATCAACCGGCAGGAACCGGAGGCCCTGAAACTGCTGGTCGCCCTGGCCAATGCCAGCGTCAGACCCGCGGGGTCAAAACCTGAACCTGCCCCAACTACGCCCAACGACGAGCTTGCTTCCTGGCTCGCGGCCCTGGATGATCTGCGGTTGCGGCGACCGGACGACTTGCATGTTCAGCTCAACAACGGCCAGGGTGTGGCGGACGCCCAGTATAAGGCCGTTCGTGCCCTGATTTTTTTGCATGAGCCGGACCCTGCCTTGCTCGCCTATGCACTGGACCGTGGCTGGCGCGTCCTCCATTTCCCTCCAGGCGCCGAGACGTGGCCCGCCCTGTTTGCCGAATATCCCGATATTTTCGGACAAGGCGAATAACTGGCGGATGATGAAGGGAAAATATGTTAAAGTCAGTCGTGATATTTAACGAGAGACACCCCAATTGATGGAGACGGCAAATGTACATTACCTGTCTGAAGTTGAAAAACTGGCGCAATTTTCGGGAAGCGGAAGCCCGTTTCGCCAACAATTCCTATATCATTGGCCCGAACGCTTCCGGCAAATCGAATCTGCTCGATGTATTTCGTTTTCTGCGCGATATCTGCAAGCCGGAGGGTGGCGGCCTGCAGAAGGCAGTGAAAGATCGGGGGAAAATTTCCAAACTGCGTTGCCTGCATGCCCGACGCGATCCCGAGGTGAGAATTGAAGTGCATTTTTCTGATCGGGTGGATGAGCCATCGCTCTTGTGGCGGTACGTGCTCGGGTTCAGGCCTGAAGGTACCGGAGCCCATCGGTTATTGGTTTCCATTGAAGAGGTATGGCATGGTAATGAGCGCATTCTATCCCGTCCTGACCCCGAGGACAAAAAAGACGGGCAGTTACTCACCGAAACACATTTGGAGCAAACGCGGGCGAATGGTCTCTTTCGAGAGATTGCCGATTACTTCAGCGGCGTTACTTACCTCCACCTGATTCCTCAGTTGCTTAAATTCGACGACAAGATCGGGGGAAATCGGCTTGAAGATGACCCCTTTGGGCAGGGTTTTTTGGAACGGATAGCCAAGTGCCCGGAAAAAACCCGCGACAAACGTCTGGAAAAGATCAGTAAAGCGCTGTCCGCCGCTGTGCCGCAATTCAAGGAATTACGCTTCAAGCCGGATGCCGTAACAGGCAGACCCCATCTTGAGGCCCTTTATGAACATCACCGCCCCAATGCCGGTTGGCAACGGGAAGATCAATTCTCCGACGGCACCTTACGGCTGCTTGGCATCCTGTGGTCTCTGCTGGAAGGCAATTCCCTGCTGCTCATCGAGGAACCGGAACTGTCGCTGCATCAGGCCGTCGTTGAACAGATACCGCTTTTGATCCAAACCATCCAGCGGGCATCCAAACAACGCCGTCAGATCATCATCAGTACGCATAGCCAGGCCATGCTTGATAACCCGGGGATTGACGCCCGTGGGGTTGTGGTGCTGGAACCGAGCCACGAGGGGACCCAGGTCCGCCGGGTTTCCGAGGCGGAGCAACAAGGTCTTGACGCAGGGTTGTCGGTCGCGGATGTGGTGTTGCCTCAAACACGTCCGAAAAAAGCCGTGCAGTTGGGCTTGTGGGGATGACCGGAATCTATATCGCCACCGAGGATGCCTTGAGCGAAGCAGTGGCTGATCGGCTTGTTGCGGAAACCAATCAGGGGCTGTGTGTCGCGGTACGGCTTGGCCGCAGAGGCAACAGCTATCTCAGGAAAAAGTTGCCTGAACTGGTCAGAACGGCGAAGGCTATTCCCGTGCTGTTGCTGACGGATCTGGATCGTATTGATTGCCCACCAACGCTGCTCGCCAATTGGCGCGGCGAGCAGATCATGCCGTCCGGCATGTTGTTCCGGGTGGCCGTGCGGGAGATTGAAGCCTGGCTGCTTGCCGACAGGGAAGGGTTTGCCGAATTTTGCGGGGCTCCTCTTGACAAGCTGCCGGAGCGACCGGAATTGCTTGCTGATCCCAAAAAGACGCTGCTTGACCTGGTTCGTCGCTACGGCAAACGGGTGATAAAGGCAGGGATTCTTCCTGAGCGTGGTTCTACCGCCAAGGTAGGTTTTATGTATAATCAGACTTTGGCCGGTTTCGTCTCGGATTCATGGTCTGTCGTCAGGGCTGCCCGCAATGCCGACAGCCTCGGTCGGACATGCCGCCGTCTTGATGAATTGGGCAAACGCTGCAATGAACAGGGGAGTATGAAAAAGGAAATACCATGAACAGCCTTGCCTTTGATTTTGCCCCCGGCGCGCTCATCCGTGCCCGTGGCCGGGAATGGGTGGTTCAGCCCCGGTCGGACGCCAATGTCCTGCGTCTGCGCCCCTTAGGCGGATCCGACGAAGACATGGTTACCCTGCTGCCGGAACTTGAACTCACCCCTCCAGAGCCCGCCACCTTTCCCTGGCCCGATCCAGCCCGGCCCGGCGCCCATGACGCCGCCATTCTTCTGCGCGACGCCCTGCAGCTTAAACTGCGTGCCGGTGCCGGGCCGTTCCGGTCGTTTGGCAACATTGCCGTCGAGCCCCGCGCCTACCAGCTGGTGCCGCTTTTAATGGCCCTGCGCCTGCCCACGGTGCGGCTCCTCATCGCCGATGATGTCGGCATCGGCAAGACCATTGAGGCGGGCTTGATTGTCCGCGAACTGCTTGACCGGGGCGAGATCGCTCGTCTCGCCGTGCTCTGCCCCCCGCACCTGGTGGAACAGTGGCAGCAGGAATTGCAGACCCATTTCCATCTCAAGGCCGTGGCATTGACCTCGGCCAGCGTTGCCCGTCTGGAGAAAAGCCTACCTCACGGCATCTCCCTGTTCGATCATCACCCCTTTGTCGTGGTCAGCCTCGATTACATCAAAAGCGAACGGCATCGGGAGCATTTTCTCGCTATCGCCCCGGAGTTCATCATTGTTGACGAAGCTCATACCTGCGCCACTGGCGGCCAGGGTAAACAACTGCGCTTTGAGCTCCTGCAGAGGCTGGCAGCCGATGAGGCCCGCCACCTGCTCATGCTCACCGCCACACCCCATTCCGGTGACGACACCGCCTTTCATAATCTGCTGTCGCTGCTCAAACCCGAGTTCTCCTCCCTGCAGGGAGTTGGCCCCGAGGCCAGAAAACCATTGCGCGAGGAACTGGCCCGTCACTTTGTCCAGCGGCGGCGCAAGGACATCGAGGAGTGGCAGGACGCAAATATCTTTCCCCGTCGTCTGACCGCTGAGGTCACCTATACCTTGACTGGCCGCTGGGGCAGATTTTTTGATGATGTTCAGGACTATTGTCTCGATCTCGCCAACCGCACCGAAAGACAAAGCGGCCAGGCGGCGCGCCTCATCTGGTACGCGACCCTTGCCTTGCTCCGCTGCGTGTCATCTTCGCCCCAGGCGGCGGTCAAGGCTCTATCCACCCGGCTTACCGGCACCATGGAGGAGATGGAGGCTCTGGCTGATGACGAACGGTTGCACGATGGGCATGGCGACGACCTCTCCGGTAGTGACCTTGAACCAGCCGCCGCCCTGGACGATGCCACTCGCCTCCAGGTCTTGATTGATCAGGCAACAGCACTTTCGGGCAGCCGAGATGATCCGAAACTCGCCGCCCTGATCCGCCACCTGGAACCCCTGATTGCCGCTGGCTTCCGGCCTGTGGTCTTCTGCCGTTATATCGCCACGGCCCATTATGTGGCCAACCACCTGCGCCACCACTTCCGCGAGGCCGCGCTCGATGCCATCACCGGTGAATACACCCCGGAGCAGCGGGATCACCGCATCGCCGAACTGGGCGAGAACGAGCACCCCATCCTGGTGGCCACCGATTGCCTCTCCGAGGGCATTAATCTCCAGCAGCACTTTAATGCCGTGGTGCACTATGATCTGGCCTGGAACCCCACCCGCCACGAGCAGCGGGAAGGCCGGGTGGACCGTTTCGGCCAGAAGGCGCGGGAGGTGCGCTGCGCCATGCTCTACGGCCAGGACAACCCGGTGGACGGCTTCATCCTGAATGTCATTCTCAGAAAAGCCGAGGCCATCCGCCTGGAACTGGGGGTCCTGGTCCCCATGCCCGAAGATGAACAACGCATCAACCAGGCCCTGATCAAGGCTTCATTGATGAAGCGCCAGCAGCGCCAGAGTCCGCAGCTGAGTTTGCTCGATTTTGTTGAACCGGCCAAGATCATGGAGCCGGTGGAGACCATGTGGCAGGACGCCATGGAAAAGGCCAAGGCCAACCGCACCGTCTTTGCCCAGCGTCGGCTGAAGCCGGAAGATGTCTTGCCGGAGTGGCGACGGCAGCGCGCAGTCCTTGGCAGCCAGGAGGATGTGGCCCGCTTTGTGAAAAACGCCTGCGCCCGCTTGAACGCCCCGCTCGAACCCTATCGAAAGACGGGCTTTCGCATCCTGCCCCAGCATCTGCCGCAAGCCATCAGGGAACGGTTGGCCCAGGAGGCGCATATCGATAAACCCCTGGCCATTGATTTTCAGTATCCGCCGTTGCCCGCCGCCCAGTTCGTCCATCGCAGCCACCCCTTGGTTGCCATGCTGGCCGATACCCTGCTGGAAGGAGCGCTTGCTGACGAACGACCCTTGGCCGCCAGGGCCGCCGCCACGGTCACCTGCGATGTCAAGATCGTTACGACCATTTATCTGCTCCGCTTTCGGCACCAGCTCACTTACAGCCGTAAAGGGGAGACCCGCACCCTGATGGCCGAGGAGACGGCGGCCATTGCCGTGCGCGGCAGGAGCAATCCGCAATGGATCGAGGCTGCCGAAGTCGCCTCCCTGCTCAATGTCACCCCCACCGCCAATTTAAGCCCTGAGCTGGCCAGCCGGGAGATCAACGTCGCACTCGAGTTTCTACGGGACAATCAAACCAGGTTGGAGGCCTTGGCCCTGGAGCGGGCCAATGCCCTGCTCGCCGATCATCGCCGGGTGCGCGAGGCGGCCCGTGATCTGGGCAGCTACTCGGTGCGACCCTGCCTGCCGGTGGACGTGATGGGGGTTTCCGTGTTGCTGCCGGATGGGTTATGAAGATGTGAATAGGGAAGATGAGGCAGGGGAAATATTATGAAGGAGAGAATAATGCCGGGAACTGAGGGAGTGCGGGCAAGCTGCGGTTACTGCGGCGCCACCGTCGGTGCGATCAGCGGCAGGACAGAGGAAGAAGTGCATGCTGTATATGACTGCGCGAAATGCGATACCTACTACTGTGACCAATGCAGCTACTTCAGCAAAGACGACCAAGTCCAGCGCTGCCTGCGTTGCGAGAGCGCCTTGGAAAAAATAATCTGACATGGCCAGAAAGATCCACGACACCCTGCCGTTTGACACCATGCTCCTCGAAGGGGCTCTCTTTGTCCCCGACCTCCTGGAGAAATGCGTCCGTGGTGAGCACACAGGGCAGCGGGAGAGCGACTACCATACCCCGAAAGGCCTGAAGCTCCATGATGAATACGGCCGGGCCTTCCAGATCGCCCTGGCTCAGTGGCAGGCCTTTGCTCCGGCCCTGAGCCGCCAGGATATTGACCAGGCTGCTGCCACCCGGACCTTTGCCTTTGAGTTTCTGCGCGACGCCCTGGGATATGCCGACCTGCACGAAGCCGGCGTCATTGAGATCAGTGGACGTGGCTACCCCGTCACCTTGTTGGCCTGCGGTCAGGTGCCGGTGGTGGTTGCTCCCTGCACCCTGTCGCTCGACGACCCTGATTCCCGTTTCGCCGTGGCAGGCTCCGGCAGCCGAAGAAAGAGCGCTTTTCGCCTTGCCCAGGAGTTCCTGAACGCCAGTGTCGAAAGCACCTGGGCCTTGGTGACCAACGGCCGCGAGCTTCGCCTGCTGCGTGATGCGGCAACCCTGACCCGGCCGAGTTTTCTGGAGTTTGACCTCGCCACCATCCTCGGCGCTGCCCGCTATCCGGACTTTGCCGCCCTTTGGCGTATCCTGCACAGCAGCCGGGTCGGAGAACCAGGCAGGCCAGGCTATAGCTGCATCTGGGAGGCCTGGCGGGAGGAGGGCAGGGGGCAGGGCACCAGGGTCCGCGAGGGACTGCGCCATGGTGTTACCCAGGCTCTCATCGCCTTGGGGGAAGGCTTTATCTCTCATCCGGCCAATGATTCCTTGCGCCGCGCCCTGGACGAGGGTGCCCTCTCCACAGACAGTTATTTCCAGGAGTTGCTGCGCCTGGTCTACCGTTGCCTCTTTCTGTTTACCCTGGAGGAGCGCGAATTGCTCCACCCAGGGGGCGACCGACCGGATGGAGGGAGTGTCGCGGGTGCCAGGGATGGCACAGGAGCGACCGACCGACCGACCGGCCGGCCCGAGGCCCACACCGCCCGCACCCTGTACGCCGAGGGCTATGCCGTGAGAAGGCTGCGGAATCGCGCCTTGCGCCGCACCGGCTTCGATGGTCACGACGACCTCTGGCAGGGGTTGCGCATCGTCTTCCGCAGTCTCTATCACGGCGAGCCGCGCCTGGCCCTGCCGGCCCTGGGCGGGCTCTTCGCCCCGGAGCAATGCCCGATGCTCGACCAGGGAATGCTTACTAACCGGGCGCTGCTCACCGCCATGTATCACCTGCGCTGGGCCACGATCGATGGGGCATTGTCGCCGGTGGATTACCGCAACATGGGGCCGGAAGAGCTGGGTTCGGTGTACGAAAGCCTGTTGGAACTGGTGCCCAGTGTCGATCTCGCCAGTCGGGGTTTCGGCTTTGTCGGTCTCACCGAGGAGGGGAATACCTTTGGCAATGACCGCAAAAAATCCGGCAGCTACTACACGCCGGATAGCCTGGTGCAGGAGCTGATCAAATCCGCCCTCGATCCGGTGATCGAGGCGCGGCTCGCGGCCCGGCCCGACAACCCCACCGAGGCGCTGCTCGCCATCAGTGTCATTGATCCGGCCTGCGGCTCCGGCCATTTTTTACTCGCCGCGGCCCGCCGCCTGGCTGAAAAACTGACGGAGTTCCGGGCCGTGGATGGCGCGGTAAAATCCGAGGATTTCCGTCATGCCCTGCGCGAGGTAATCGCGCATTGCATTTACGGGGTGGACAAGAACCCCATGGCACTCGAATTGGCCCGCACCGCCCTCTGGCTGGAGGGCTATGAGCCGGGCCGGCCCCTGTCGTTTCTCGATCATCATCTGGTCTGCGGGGATGCGCTGCTCGGATTGACTGATGTAAAGCAGCTTGCCGCCGGCATTGCCGATGCCGCTTTCAAGCCGCTCTCCGGGGACGACAAGGCGCTGTGCAGGACCTTGGCTCAAGCAAATCGGACCGGCCGCAGGTTGCTCGAAAAACGGCAGCGGGGGGTGTCGGGCCTTTTTGCGGAGCAGGGAGGTGAAGACATCCTCAGGCAACTCACAGCCCTGGAAAACATGCCGGACGGCATCCCGGCGGAAGTTGAGGCCAAAAAAGCTGCCTACGGCGCTTTTATGCAACAGGCCCGGGACAGCCGCCTGGCCCATGCCGCGGATCTGCTCATCGGGGCCTTTCTTGCCCCCAAAAATGATGAACAGGCCCTGGCCACGACACCCACCAATGAGAATCTGCTGGTCGAACTCTTCGGCGGCCAGGGCGACCCGGCGCATGAAATCCGTCTGGCAATGGCCCGGCAGCTCTGCTCCGAGGCCAGGGTGCTGCACTGGCCGCTCGCCTTTGCCCACCTTGCCCAGGGCGGTTTTGACTGCGTGCTGGCCAATCCTCCCTGGGAACGGATTAAACTGCAGGAGGAGGAGTTTTTCGCCACCCGCCATCCGGAGGTGGCGAAAGCCAAAAACAAGGCCGAACGCGGCCAGCGTATCCAGTGGCTCAGCCAGGGAATGCTCAATTATCACCTTTATCCCGAGCTCAGCCGTGACGACAAGGAGTGTGAGGCTGAACAGAGACTCTTCGCCGCCTTCATTCGCGCCCGCCGCACCGCCGAGGCCGCCAGCATTTACGCCCATCTGAAAGGTGACGAGGGAGGCCGCTTCCCGCTCACCGGGGTGGGTGATGTCAACACCTATGCCCTTTTTGCCGAGACCATCAGTCAAATTTCGGCCAGGGACGGGCGGGCCGGCTTTATCGTGCCCACCGGCATCGCCACCGACGACTCCACCAAGGCCTATTTCGCGCACATCGCCCAAATTAGCCGCCTGGTCAGCCTTTTTGATTTCGAGAACCGGGAAGGATTGTTCCCGGCCGTGGACAGCCGGATGAAATTCTGCCTGCTCACCCTTGGCGACAGCGCCAAGGCCCGCTTTAGTTTCTTTCTCACCGCCACGGCGCAACTGGCGGATGAGCGGCGCGGCTTTACCCTGAGCCCGGAGGATTTCCGCCGCATCAACCCCAACACCCGCACCTGCCCGGTGTTCCGCAGCCGGATGGACGCGGAGCTCACCCGCAAGATCTACAATGGGGTGCCGGTGCTGATCCGTGAGGCCGGCGACGACGGGCCGGAGGAGAACCCATGGGGAATCAGTTTCATGCGCATGCTGGATATGTCCAATGACAGCCATCTGTTCGCGGACCACGATGGCGACCGGCACTTGCCCCTGTACGAGGCCAAGATGATCCACCAGTTCGACCACCGCTGGGCCAGTTATCAACTCCCCTCGCCCTCAGGGAGAGGGGCCGGGGGTGAGGGCCTGTCGGCCGGCGATGTGGCCCTTGTCGATAAAGAAAATCCCGCCTTCATGGTGCAGCCCCGCTACTGGGTGGAGAAACGCCAGGTGCTGGCCCGCCTGGCCAACGTGCCGCACGCCATGGCCCAGGCCTATGCCGACGATGACGGGGAAAAGCTGCTGGCCGCCCTGGCCAACTGGCTGGTGGCCTGCCACCGGGAGATCGTGACGCTGACCACCGCCGCCCGGTTGCACGAGAACCTGCTCGCCCTGGCCGGCCCGCTCTTTGCCGCCCTGCCCCAGAACCCCAGGGACTGGCTGGACGAACGCACCCAGACCGAGGCCAGGAACCATCCTGCCCTGACCGGCGAAGAACTGCGCGCCCTGCGCCACGGGCAGGACCTCCAGCAGGCCGCCGACACCCTGATGGATGGCCGCAGTCCCCGCTGGCTCATGGGCTGGCGTGATATCTGCCGCGCCACAGACGAACGAACTGTGATCGCCAGCGTGTTGCCGAGGGTAGGGGTGGGGAATAACTTCCCGCTAATGTTGTTTGATCAACCCATTTTAACCAACAACTACGCAGCGCTACTTGGCAATCTCTCAGCGTTGGCGTTTGATTTTGTTGCCAGACATAAAGTTGGCGGCACTCATCTCAATTATTTTATCTATAAGCAGCTTCCCGTCCTCCCACCCGACACTTACACCGAAACAGACCTCGCCTTCATCGTCCCCCGTGTGCTGGAACTGACCTACACCAGCCACGACATGCAGCCCTGGGCCGAGGACCTGGGCTATTCCGGCCCGCCCTTTGCCTTTGAACCCGACCGCCGCGCCCAACTCCGCGCCGAACTTGACGCTTACTACGGCAGGCTTTACAATCTTACCCGCGACGAGCTGCGCTACATCCTTGATCCAGCCGATGTCATGGGTTTGGACTACCCCTCCGAAACCTTCCGGGTCCTCAAAAAAAACGAGGAAAGACAGTTCTGCGAATACCGCACCCGGCGGCTGGTGCTGGCGGCCTGGGATAGCTTGGAGAATCCATTGCAACATAAGGAGAACTCATGTTTACCAGTTTGACACTCAAAAATTTCAAGACATGGCGTGAAACAGGAAAGATAAACTTGGCTCCGGTTACTGTCCTGCTGGGGACCAATTCATCCGGCAAGTCTTCCCTGCTGCAGAGTCTGCTTCTCCTCAAGCAGACTGCCGCCTCGCCGGATCGCAGTATTCATCTGAACCTGGGCGGGGATGAAATCAACGACTACTTCAATTTTGGTCATTTTGACGATGTGTTAACCAAAGGGGCGTCGCCACGCCAGTTCGAAATCGCCTTTACTTTCCGCAGAGGGGGGCTGAGGAGAAGAATAGAACCTTTTTTCCGTGCGGTCTACGGCAAGACAGCAGCAGGTGCCGCTATCATACAGGAAATGGTCATGGGTGGCGGGAAGGGAAAAACGTTTAGTGTCATACGCCGGGAAAAAGGTGCCTACTCACTTTATATCAATGAAGAGGACCACGAGAGTGAGCTTCGCGGCAAGGGCCGTAATTACGCCCCAGAACGTTCGATAGCCTTACCTGTCGAGGCCATCCAACATCTTTCGGCGGACGGGCCACTGGCTGAGGACATCAGTCTCGCCATCCGCCGCGAGTTGGAGAACATCGCCTATCTTGGCCCGTTGCGCCGCAAGCCGGAACGGGACTACGCATGGAACAAGGGACGACCTGGTGACCTTGGCATTGACGGAAGCAGTGTCATTAATGCTATTCTAGCGAGCGCGCTCCTCCGTAACAAAGAGGAAAAGAGCGGGCAGATGATCAGCGATGTGTCGTCCTGGCTGGCCCGCATGGGAGTTGCCGAACGTCTTGAAGTCAAACAACTGGGGCATTCGACACGCTACGAAATCGTGGTCCATCGGGATGGCGTGGCTGCCAATCTGCGTGACGTGGGGATCGGTATTTCGCAAGTTTTGCCGGTGATCGTGCTGGCCTATTTCGTAGAATCCGGCTCGACCATCCTGCTTGAAGAACCGGAAATCCACCTCCATCCGCTAGCCCAATCGGTGCTTGCCGAACTCTTTGTTGAGGTCAGTAAGGAGAGAAGGGTGCAATTCATAGTAGAGACCCATTCCGAGCATCTTTTCCGCCGGCTGCAAACATTGGTGGCCAAAGAACAGTTAGAGCTGAGAGATTGCCGGCTTTACTTTGTCGAGCGCCAGGGCGCGGACGCCGTCCTTAAAAATCTGGAGCTTGATCCGTATGGCCGCGTTAAGGAATGGCCGGCCAATTTCTTTGGAGATGCACTTGGCGAAACCAGTGAACAGACCCGCCTGATGTTCGAACGGCAGAAACGGGAGCGTCAGCAATGAAACCTCGCTATGTCGTGGACACCAATGTCTTGATTGCGGCCAGCGCCGTTGATGCTGATTCTCCTTTAGCAGGAGACGCGACGCCAAAAGACCCGGAGTTGCGCTTAAAGGTATGGGGCTGGCTGGACTCTTTCCGGGCTTCAAGTTCCCATCTGGTTCTTGACGGGCAGGGCGGCATCGAAAAAGAATATCGACACAAGGTTGGTTTTAACGATTTTGGCCGGCAGGTGGTGATCCACAAGTACAGCACCTGCGCCGTTGACATTGTGGATGTTCTGTATGACGAGAACGGCGACGGCGTGCTTGATGAACCGTTGCAGAGTGTAGTTCATGACCGTGCCGACCGGAAGATGGTGGCTGCCGCCCTGGATGCCTTGAACATCCATGGAGAGAGCGCCATCGCTTTTGCCGGTGAGAGCGACTGGCACGGCTGGGAGGGTGATCTTCTGGCTGCGGGGTTGGAATTGGAGCCGATTATTCCTGAATGGTCCCGCGCCAAATATAAGGAAAAGTATGGCAAATGAAAGACTTTTTCCGTTTTCCGCATACCCCCCACCTCATATGGCTGGGCAAGGGAACACCGAGGGACGACAAGGTTCTCGCTCCCGCCGAGGCCGCTGATTTTTTGTCAGCCGAGGTGGTGGTGGAAGAAAAACTCGATGGCGCCAACATGGGCATATCCGTGAGCCCGGAGGGGGAAGTGCGCATACAGAATCGCGGGCAGTATCTGGCCGCCCACCATGCCGGTCAGTTCAAGAAGCTGGATGCCTGGCTTGCACTCCATGCGGATGCGCTGTTTGATGCTTTGGGAGAGGACTTGATTCTGTTCGGCGAGTGGTGCGCCGCCCGCCACAGCCTCGATTATAACAGACTGCCGGACTGGTTTCTGGTGTTTGATGTGTACGACCGCAAGTCTCGGCGTTTCTGGAGTACGGCGCGACGGGATATGCTGGCGAAACATCTTGGCCTGCCAGTGGTGCCGGTGCTTTTACGCGGCACGTTTTCGTTGAGCACATTGAAGGATTTTCTGCTCAAGCAGTCCAGTGCCTTCCGTCCCGGTGTCCTGGAGGGAATTATTGTCCGGCGTGAAGCCGGTGACTGGCTGGAAGCCCGCGCCAAGCTGGTGCGCCCGGATTTTACCCAGGCCATCGGTGAGCATTGGCAGCGACGTGCTATTGAGTGGAACAGGCTGGACAGGGATTGGCCGGTCAATGCTGGCCGAAACTGTTGTCAAGCTGTAAACCGGGAAGGGTCATGAAACGAAGCATACCCCATGCCTTGAAAAAAAGATGAACACCCTGGACCGCGCACTGATCGAAAAAGCCGCCTGCGAGCATGGCTGGGAGAACGTCCTCGAAAGCCAGGCCTCGGCCATTGTGCTGGCCTCGGCCCGGCATCGGGCAACGGCCCGGATTGTCCCCTGTGCAACAGGCCCCGGCTGGTGGATAGAGGTACCGGCCGGTCTCATCCGCCAGGAACTGGCGCGATCCCTGCCTGGGGCTGTTGGACAAGAGAGTGTCATGGCGGCGGATGACATCGACGATTTGTCACGCATCCTGCGCCGGACTGCGGAACTCGCCATGTCCCTTCCCAACCAGGCGGCACTGACCTACCGGGAAGCTGTCAGCAGGGAACTGAAAAAGTCCCGCGTCAATGCCACTGAAGTGGAGCGCCTGGTTAAACAACGGATCGGACAGGAGACTTTCCGGCAGGCACTCATGGACTATTGGGGCGGCGCCTGTGCCGTCACCGGCATCGATCTGCCCGAGGTGCTGCGGGCGAGCCATGCCAAACCGTGGGCGGCCTGCGAGAGCGACGAGGAGCGGCTGAATGTCTTTAATGGGTTTCTCCTCACCGCGCATCTCGATGCCTTGTTCGACCGGGGGCTGATTACCTTTGCTGACAGCGGTCTCATGCTATGTTCACCCCGAATCAGCAATGATCAACAATACGCTCTTCATCTTGACAAGAGGCTTGCATTGCGCTGGCTGTCACAGGAGCACCAGCCCTATCTCGCATGGCACCGTAAAAATGTGTTTTTCGCTGCAAAGTAGGGGAAGAGTGGAAGACTTTGGATTACAATGCAAGGCTATCAGGGATATGGCCTCCCAAGATATTTCAGTTTTTTGAGGAAGCTGATTCGTACTGACCCGACCGACCAGGGGCTTTATTCTGAATGGGAGCAGCAAGCAGGCAAATGATACTGATAAAAGGTTCTGATTCTCCGGCAAAAAGCAATATGGCCAGGAAGGTCAGCCAAAGCGTTGACCGGGAAGTGAAACGTTATCTGGAGACCGGCGAGCATGAGCAAAACTATTCAGCTTGGCCATCGCATAACATCATCGAGTGCGCCAGGGAGATGAACCAGATATTGGTCAATGCTCTTGTTGCGGAAGTTCTGCGTCGAGAAAGCGGGGCCAGGCGACATCAATTACCCGAGGGGTTCAGTCCTATCACGTTTGCTCGACGGAAGCTCAGGCCCATGGTGAATGGGCTTTTTCCCACCAGGGAGCGGCAGACGATTCTCGATCTGCTCGAAAAGTCACTGGTCTTTTTGACGCATGATAACATTGAACAGGTGTTGCGTAACGAGACATGGAAGTGCACAGCCTGGGATCTGGCCAATCTTTATCTCGGCAGTATCGGCGCCCAATGCCTTGACGGCAAGCCCTGCCGATTAGTCGGTTTGAGCCAGGAAACAACCTGTTACATCTCCATGGCCTATTTCGAAGAGGATGATCCCTTTGCCGATTTCGTGGTTCACGAAGCGGCCCACGTTTTTCATAATTGTAAACGTCAGCGGGTAGGCCTCCCTCACACCCGCTTCCGCGAATGGTTGTTGCAGATCGATTTCTGCAAACGGGAAACTTTCGCCTATGCCTGCGAAGCATATGGCAAAATCCTGGAACGGGCCAGGAGGCCGGCTGACCGGAAACGTCTCCAGGCTGAATATATTGAAAAATGGCTCCCTGCCGCCGATGGTCGAATTGATCGGGAGGAGCTTGCAAACATTGTCGCGGAAGCCGCTGCTGCGCGAAATGGGTGGAAGCGGATACTGGCTCGCTGTGCGCCACGCAACCGGGTTGTCTCCCCTGAATTTCAGTAAATTCTTGAATGAGACGAGAGGAATACCTTCTGGCGGTAAAAAAAGTTTGGATCACTGCTCGCCGGAAGGAATGGAAAGATGCCGTGGAAGCAATTGGTGCGGAGAGAAGTTCGGAGAAAATCATGAGGCTTTAAAGAATATTCCTGAGCTTTTCGCACTTGAGGTGGCTGGCCGATTTTGGGAGTGGAAAGCACAGATAGTAAAGTTGCGGGAAGAAGGAAGAATCGCCGGGTCGGCCCTGCCAAGGGCGGGCATTGGGAAGTCCTTTAATAGACGGTTTTTTTGAAAGAAATGATTAAATTCAAATACCAAATATCGGGTAAAACCGCCGAGGAGATCTGGGTCTGTGAAACCTGCAGGAAAGAGAAAAACGAGCTGATCTTGACAGGGAAATGGAAACTTGTCGACCGGTGTGACCACAGCGGAATCCCCTGTGCCATCTGTAAAGGTGATAAGGTTACAGCAACAAACGAGACTTGACTTGTGAGAATAAACTGCCGATATTGAGCAAAAGGAAAAAAGATTTGATAGTAAGACAGAACAAGATGACAACCGCTTTTGAAACAGATAGTGTTCTTTGCCCGCACTGCGGGGCGGAACCGATGGACGACGATGAGCTGTGCCGGTTCTGCGGCAAGGCTGTGGTGCCGGTGGGGTCTGCCCAAAGTGCATCTACTATCGTGAGTGCCGGGTTGCGGTCTTTAAAGGAAAAGATCAGACCGATGACTGCCGAAGAACTTGAGGAACATGAGGTTGCGCCAGCCAATTTTTCCGATCCTGCCGATCCGATATGGGATGATTGGCAGAGGGTGTAAAATAGTTTGTGTAAATGGCTATGACTGAGTAAGTCAAAAAACTACCCTTTAAAAAGGAGCTCATATGGCCATTGATAAAGAAATTTTGGATCGTTTACTTGCCGACTACAATTACCAGAAGCCCGAAGAACTGATCGGTGAAAACGGGCTGCTCAAGCAGCTCACCAAGGCCTTACTGGAGCGGGCGTTACAGGCGGAAATGACCGTCCACCTGGGCCACGAAAAACATGGAACCATCGTCACCAAAGGCGGTAATGCCCGAAATGGTAACTCTGCAAAGACCATCAAGGGCGACTTCGGTAAAATGCCGATTGAGGTCCCGCGCGACCGCGACAGCAGTTTCGATCCGGTCATCATTCCCAAAGGGCAAACCCGCTTTCCCGGCTTTGACGACAAGATTATCTCTCTCTACTCCCGAGGGATGACTACCAGGGAGATTCAGGGGCACTTGGAAGACATTTACGGAGTTGATGTCTCTCCCACCCTGATTTCAACGGTCACCGATGCCGTTGCTGACGAGGTTAAAGTTTGGCAAAATCGCCCGTTGGACCCCATTTATCCCATTGTTTACATGGACGCTATCCGGGTTAAGGTGCGCGACAATGGGCATGTTAAGAACAAGGCGGTCTATCTGGCTATTGGCATCACCATGGACGGCGTCAAGGATGTCCTGGGAATGTGGGTTGCCGAAAACGAGGGCGCCAAGTTCTGGTTGCAGGTAGTGACTGAGCTAAGAAACCGTGGCGTGCAGGATATTTTCATTGCCTGCGTCGATGGCCTCAAGGGTTTTCCTGAAGCCATTGAGACGGTTTTCCCCTTCACCCAGGTCCAGCTCTGTCTCGTCCACATGGTGCGCAATTCCCTGAAATATGTCTCATGGAAACAGCGCAAAGAGGTGGCTGCGGATCTCAAGGCCATTTACCAATCGCCAACAGCCGAGCAGGCCGAAATGGAACTGATGACCTTTGAAGAAAAATGGGACAAAACGCATCCGTCCATCGGCCAATCCTGGCGAAGAAATTGGGAAAGAATCACCCCATTTTTTGCGTATTCGCCCGAGATACGCAAGGTGATATATACCACCAATGCTATTGAGTCGTTGAACATGTCACTGCGCAAAGTTACCAAGAACCGGGGTTCATTTCCCAATGACGAGTCGATGCTTAAACTGCTTTACATGGCGCTGAACAATATCGCCAAAAAATGGACTATGCCAATCAGAGACTGGAAGGCTGCCTTGAACCGCTTTTCAATCTTGTTCGGCGACAGAATGCCTGCATATTGAAAATTAAAAATGAAAACCATTTACACAAAATTCTTTACAGGCCCGATTGGCACATGGATTCGTGATTTTTATTTGTTTTCCTCTTCTTTCTTGAGTGCTTCCTCAAAAGTTGCCGGAGCCGGGTTTTGATCTGCCTCAACAACCCCAGGCGGTAAGGCGCGAGGTTGATCGGGGGCACCGATATCCATGACATCTTGCTGAGGCCGCTCCGGCTTCCCGACAATTTTGCCTATGGCGCGATCAATTTTGCCAATGCCTTGGCCTGCCATGCCGACGACATTGGTTTGAATATGGCCTTGTCCTGTTCGTTCCCGTTCGAAGAATTCCTGTCTGGCCTCGATTTTTGAATCAACTTTGTGCTTGTTGGGCTCCACCACTCTTCCGTCAAATGGTCCGTTTGAAGCCAGCCCGTTGATATCACCGGTTTTCTCTATTGCCGTTTCCGCAACAGAATGAGCCTCACCACGTAAATGCTCTTGTGATGTCTGCATCGTGTGGGTTGCGTGCTCGATGACCTTGCCAGCGCCGGTTGTGCCAATGGTGCCGAATCGGCCCCTCAAAAAATCATTGGCTAGTTCTTGCAGATGGCGTTGATCTTCCTGGGAGCCAATGGCCTGGCCGTTCAGGAATGTCATGGCCTTCTGTACGTTTTCCGGGCTATCCGTGCCGTATCGATACGCGGCATAGTCTTTGATGAAGGCTGTCGCCATATTGTTGTTGTACGAGGCGGAATCAGTATTTATCCGCTGGGCCTCGCTCAGATAGGAATGGGCTTCGGACGCTCCGATGGATTTGGAAAGATTGTCCGCGTAAGACAGGCTTTGGGTGCTCTGAAGAGTTTCGGTCAAAGCTTCAGCCCGTACTCGTTGCCGATTTTCTTCAAAAGCCTGTGCTTCCTTGGAGGACAAGGAAAAACTTATCTTCTCTCCATCATTGCCAACGCCTTGAATTTTGTAGCCACCGCCAGCTCTTACAACACCCAAATTAAACCCGGAAGCTCCATTGCCTTCTAAAATTTCTCTTTTCGTCTGATCCTTGATCATCGAAAACGCCGACCCATTGTCCACGCTCTGGGACCATTTTTCCTGCTCGGCGTTGCTGAGCTGCTTGCTGAAAGAACGGGCCTCGGTGCTGGTGCGGCTGTCCTGCCTGAGCCGGCTGAGCATGTTGGAATAATTTTCGCTGCTGGCCAGGGAATGGGCCGCTTTTTCAAGATTGCGTTCCTCCTGTTTACTGGCAAAATTCATATCCATATTTCTGACATTGGCGCTGGTCACGGTCTCTGCTCCGTCCTGGCCTTCAGTCACCAGGGTGCCGGCGCCGCCGGTATAAGTCGAGACGCTGGAGCCGTCCCGGCCTGTCTGGTCCTGTCGGACAAAGCCCTGGCCGGTCATTGCCTTGGTGCTGCTGAAAACGAGATTGCCGGCATGATCGGTGCTCAACTGGGCCGGGCCCTGGTCGCCACCGATGGATCGATTGGCGGTAAACATGGATTTGGCGGCCTCGATATTTCCCATGTCACCGGGAATGACACCGGCGTCCCTGGCCGCGTCCAGAGTCTGCCAGTCCGCCGCCGTTGACTGCACACCCTTGTGGGCCTGCCATTGGCGACTCGCCGCCTGGGTGGAGAATCCGTAATGATTGGCCATTTCTAGGGGCACCGTGGCGCTGACCTGCTGATCGAGAGCTGCGGCCTTGCCTTCCGGGGTGAGCAGAGCCCCGGCCTTTGCCCCAGCGCCTTGGATGGCTGATTGCAGACTGCCGGCCATCATGGCCATGGCATGACCGCCGAAGCGGATCAACATCATGGACAGAAAACTCGCCAGCATGATGCCGGAAGATCTGACAATGCCGAACATGGCAAGGGCCTTGGTGGATGTCTCGGGTAAGGTGACGCAGGCATAGAGGCCGAGTCCGCTCTGGCGGATATCTTCATAGGCTTCAACTGCATAATCCAGGGCCGCTCCATGGAGGATCGCATCGGAGATCCCCCAGGTGGTCAAAAACACAAAAAAACCAGCCATCACGGAAAGGGCCTTACCCAACAGGGGCGTGGGCAGGAATAATGCCAGAAAGGGGATGAGACCGATAGCCACCGCAGTCATGATCGCCCGCATCACCGGCAGCCACTCATTCATGGCGGCGGCCATGCCCAGGCCGGAAGAGACCACTTGGCGGTTGGTCTGCAGGAGCATGGCGGTTTGTGGATCGGCCTGGTTGAGCACCTGGAATATGAGGTTGGTGAGACTGGCCTGCCGGATGAAGTTTTCCGGGGTGACCGCCATACCGGTGGTCTGAGTCAGGGTATCGCTGATCAGATTCCGGCAGGTATTCAGTTCGGCGGCGTTGTTCGGGTCGAACGTCGAAGCGCCGCACACGCTTCGTACCGCGTCCGTGAAGGTGGCAGCGTTATTGTAGATGGGAAAGATATTCGACCAGGCATCCTGGCAGGTCATGGTCTGGCCCTGGGGATTGGCTGCGTCATAGTAGACCGTGAATACCGCCGGGCTGTTGGCCTTGGCAAGCTCCGGCAAAAAGTCGGAGGTGTTGTACAGCATAGTGTCGGCGGAAAAAGTGGTGCCGGGCCGGACCATCTCGAACATAACGCAATCTTTGAAATACGTGGCCATGCTCTGTTTGGCATAGGCGTCCTTGGGGCCAGCGGCCATGGCGGCCTTGAGCGCGGTGAAGCCGATGCCGCCTGCCGCTTCCTGATACTTGGCACCTGGCACTGCGGCGGTATCGATGATATCCACCAGGCCGCGCTCAATCTTATTGAGAATGCCGGCGGTGGCCACTACCCCGTTGGGAATGCCGCCGATGGTGTCAAAGCGGTTCAATACCGGATCAAAAACCGTTATCGCCCCCTTGGGTACGAACAGGCCTAGATAAAGCACCACGCCGAAGAGAACCGGCGCGGCCCAAACCAGGGGGACGATTCTGGCCCCGGTGGCCATCTTGACGGTAAAGGCCATGGCCCCGAAGACGATTCCCAGGACCGCCGCCGTAAAAAACAAGCCCAGATAGCCACCATCGGAAAAAATGAGCGCCAGCTTGCGGAATGCCTGACTCACCGGACCGAAGCCGTTGTAAGTGTAAAATTCCATGTCCAGGGCCCAGGCGGTGTCGGCCGCACAGAAGACGACAAAACCAACCAGGGCGGTAATAACCATCATTGAAGCCCCTGGACTGATACTGTGACGCAACCGGCAGCTCATCGCAAAGTCCGCTCCGCCACGCCGGCCCCGTATTTTTTGGCAATGAGGGCATACAACTGACTGTCCACGCTCTGCATGTGGTTCAGGATCTTGAAAATGGTGGCCAGCTCCGTGGCCGAAGCGGAATAGCTCGCCCTGGAGGCAAGTTGCAGGCGGTATATCTTTTCGTTCATGCCGGCCACCTGAACGTCGAGATTGTCGGCGAAGATGGCGGCCTTGCAGTTTTCCGAATCCTGGCCCGCGGCGGCACTCGACCTTTTGCTGAGCAGTTCCTTGGCTTTTTCCATGACCAGGGTTGCCCGGTTATAGAGATCGACCAGCATTTGCAGGACGTAGGCTTTGGCTGTCAAATCTGACAGGGTGGCGATGGTGGCCGCTTCCTGTTCGGTGCCCACGGCGGTTTTGAGCACAAGGCCGAGAGAGAGCGGGCTGTTCCGGATAAAGGCGGTGTCCGTGGCATCGAGGGCCGCCTTGGTTTTTATCTTGCCGGCCACCGAATTCATCCTGGTTTGCACATAGCGCACCAGGTCCGCGTTGGCGTCGGCGATCTGGGCGCAGGCGCCGGCCGCGTCCTTGGCCATGACATTGCCCTCGATGAAGGCTTTGACATCATCCGGATTGTTCTGCGGACAGGGGGAAACAAAGGTGACCTTGAAGGCGTTGTCCGGTCCTTCGATACGGATATCGCCGACCAGGCCTCGGATCAGACCGACATAATCGGCGGAAAGGGCAAGCTTGCCCACCCCCAGATTGTCAAGCAGAGAGCCGCCGCTGTCCACGAGGTTCGAGAGGAAGATTTCCTTGATTTCGGCATTGCAGCCGGACACAGCCCGCAACACATCGGGCTTCTGGGCCAGGTTCCGGTTGGCCCGATCCTCTTCGGTGATGGTCTGGTAGAGATCGGCCAGCCCCTGGCTCAATTTATTTTCCTTAATAGCATTCCCAAGCCGTCGCTCGATGGTGTCCATGGAGGCAAATCCTTGGCCGTCGCTGCTCTGCAGCACCGCCTTGATATCCTTGGCCGCCGCGCATTCATCGAGCTGCAGGCTGTTCAGTTTATCGGCAATGGCCTCGAAGGATTTAATCGAGGTGGCGCACGGCTCGCACAGGGTTTTCAGGGCCAGATCGAAGGCCACCGCTCCGCCGCTCATAAGAATGCGCTGAAGTTTCTGAACCAGGTACTCGAAATTCAGGAAGCTGAAACCGCCCAGGAAGATGTCGATGCCGCCGCAGCCGCTCTTGATGCGGGGCGGCTCTATGGTAATGGGATAGGTGGCGTTGTTGGGCCACCGGGCGCTGAAGCTGCCGCCTGAGTAATAGCCGCGTTTCTGTCCGGCAAAATAATCCGGAGGATTGGAGGTGTTCTGGGTCAGCCAGTCATCGACCCAGCCGGCGGCCCCGGCAGGAACCGGTACCAACAACACCGCGGTCAGCAGCACAGCAAGCAATTTTCTAATTCGATTGGATTGCATCAGAATTCCTTTTGTTTACTGAAACCGTGAGTGTTCAAATGGACCCCAAATGCGCGGAAGAGATTGTCCGGCAATAGTAAAGCTATGCCGGACCGGCGATGACAAAGCAGTTGGGGTTTCAGAGGGGCGCTCATGGTTTCAGCAGGATGGATTCGGGGTCAAGCCCGCCCCCTTTCTGAAAGTCGTATACGGAATATCCCTGCGGGGTGATCTGGCCGTTCAGCAGGCGGATCGAGCGGTACAGCCGCCGTTCCAGTTCATCCAGGGCCACAACTCCGGAGGCCACCGGGATATATTCTTCACGTCCTTTCCCGATCAGAAGCAGGGTCGGGGTGATGGTTATGTTGAACCGGGCCGCAACACCCGGGTTTTCTCCAACATCGATGCTCTTCACCTGCCAGCCGTAATGATCGGTGAAAAAACGCAGGATCTGCTGCTGCTCCGTACAATAGGGACAATCAGGGCTGTAAAAATAGAGAAGCGCATGGTCTTCGGCAGCCGTTTGGATAGTGGCCGCGATCTCCTCTTTCTGCATCTTCACCCGGGCAATGACACCGGGGGCTGTCACCGGATAATCCCGGCCCATATCGAGACCGGCATTTTTCTGGAGGACATACGATGCGACATTGGCATAGACCGCCGCCTTCCGCCGGGCCATGTCCTGCATGGTCAGATATTCAAGGACATTCTGTTCCGTCGGTTTCTGCACCGCCTTTTTCTGAAACTCCATGAGCAGGGCCTGGAAATCATCCGGGTGCATGTCCCATAGCTGCTCGGTGGAATAATCGGTCAAAGTCGGCAGCGGTCTGGTCGCCGGGAGTTCGGTCTCTTCTTCGGGTTCAGGCGCCGGTTCCCTGTACCAAAACCATCCCTGCTTGGCATCGTTGTAAAATTTTTGTTCCATCCCCATTGTGATCTTCGGCAACCCGCTTAAAACCGCCGCCAAGAAGCAGAACAGCAGCACCGCTCTACCAGATGGGATATGCTTGTTTGAGAACGCTGTCTGCATGGATGAATCCGAAATATTTGCTGTCGTAACTGCGCGGGTGGTTGCCGACCATGAACAGGCTGCCAGCAGGGACAGGCCCGTTATAAATGAACTGTGGCAACTGCTTGCCCTTGGAATCGTTGGCAAGGGCATGGCCGAGATATTTTTCACCGCAGTAATACTCGCTATTTGTGACCCTTAATAATTGGCCGGGGGCACAGCCGACCATTTTCAGCAACTGGTCCGTTTGGGTCTGATTGAGCTGTTTATGAAACAAGAGATAGTCTCCTTCTTCGAAATTCAGGGACTCCGGCTCCACCAAAAAGAAAATCCGGTGTCCGAGAGACGGTGTGACCGTCACGCTGATATGCGCCGGAAGCCATAGGCCCACGACCAAGGCCGCGGTCAAGATCATTATGATTTTCCATGGAGGCGGCCCTTTATGGTTTGATTTCCCTGGCATTCCGTAGCACCACCTCTTTCAAAAGTACGATGTGATTGGTCGGTTCAGCCAGCAGCGCTGCTTCCATGGCGTCGATGTTCTTGCGTAACTCTTCATCGGATATTTCGCCGCTTACAGCCTTGTCCCGCTGGTCACGGATATACCCCTGCAAATCCATGGTGACGATTTTCTGGGCGTATCGTTGATCGTAGAAGGCAACCACAGCCATGGCTGTAACTATGCTTACCGCCAAGGCGATAAGGGCTGTGGTTATAAGGCCATGCCCGTTTTTTTTTGGAGTCTCGGTTGTTTTTTTGTTTGATTCGTTATCCATTTCATTCTCCATTCCCTATTCCACCTCTCAATGCGGCAATCAGCGTGTTCAGATCTGCACTTTTTGCTTCTCGGTTGATTCGTTCCAGCAGGTAATCCAGGCTGGCATCGCCGGTTATGATTATCTGTTCTGCCTGCTTTACTTCTTCTTTGCCCACGCTGATCGGCAAATACGCCAGCGCTGGGACCTCTTCGATTCCGAAACGCTGAAAAAGCTGAGGATCAACCTGGATGTTGACCTGATAGCTATTGCATTTTTCTTTCGTGATATCGCAAGTCGAATCCTTTTTCATAATCTCTGCGATAAATTCCATAGTCGGCCTGATTTTTTTCATGCCACCGACAAAGCCGCGCAACACCATGATTACCTGGCCGGTACGGGCACGATCAATCATGGCCGCATAATTCCGAAGGGTGGAGAGAGGCACTGAACTCGAAACAAAAAGATAAATTCCCTCTTCGTTGGCCTCAGTTTCCGCCGGAGAATTTTGATCACCCTGGGGCAGGGATTCGGTAAGGATATCCTTGAATATGGTTTCTTGCAGGCGTTGCTGTTCGTCACGAATCTTTGCTTTGAAGTCCGGGGAGTTGAATTTTTCCATGACCTTTCCTGCCTTTTCCTGGCAGCCGCAAGTATCTCCTTGGTCATTATTTGGAAGCTGCAATTTCTGGGCGTTCTTCTGTGCCTCTTTCAAAACGCCGGAGATATCGTTCATCTTGAGCTCCGGGGGTGTCTTATCGTCAGCAAAGGCCTGTCCGGCAAAAAGATAAAACACGAGGCCAATGACTATCCCAGCTATGACGGCTATTCTATTCAAAACGCGCAACATGCTCTTTTCCTAAAAACCATCCACAAAAATTCATCTCCCGGCCCCTTGGTTCCCCGGAATGGTGGATTGAGATTGGAGCCGTAAAAAAAGGCGCTCTTGCCGATGGGCCAGGCCTTTTTTCGGACCGCCGGGCGCATGGCGTGAAGTTTGTAATTGGGCTTGTACCAGATAGGCGTCGGCACGCAGGAACAGAGATCAAGGCCGGTGTCGCAGATCAGAAGCTCCCGAGCCAATTTGTAAATCATTCGGGCAGCAATAGTTGCATTGGCCTGGATAATATTTTCATCGTTCACGTGACCAGTCATGGGATAGGCCGAACCTCCGCTGCCCACGCACCAGAAAAGAGCCTCAAGAGGGCGATAAGCGTTTACCGCCACCGAATCGGCAATGCAGGCCATCTGTGCAAATGGGTTGGCAAAAAGCAGGGCCTCGGGCTGAATGATGAAGGCCAACTCGTCATCCTGCCAGAGCGGATCCAGTTCGGTGATGTAGGCTACGTCAAAGCCGGAGTGTTCTACACAGACAAAATCGGTCAACAGACCCAAAATACTCCAGACCGGAAAGAGCAGATAATGAGCCTGAGCAAAGGTGGACTGCTCTGGCAGTGCATCGTTCAAGCTGTGGTTCTTGCCGGACAGAAAACCCTTTGTTGAGTCGAAATCAAGTCCGAATCCGAGGGATGGGAAATAATAGGGTGTGGCCACGGTTTCAATCAACCTCGCCGGCTCCCAGAAACTGATGGGGATACCGATCCGGTAAAAAATAGGCGGCGGTGCCGGACAGGCACAAACAGGATAGGAGGCGGGATCAGGAGTGTCATAATTACTAGAGGCCCCAGCTATGGTGATGCCGGCGATCTTGATCGGGAAAATCTCCTGCCAGGCCACATCCGTGATAGGATTGATGAACTGGCCGCTCTTGAGCGCCGCCATGGCGTCAGCACTACAAAACACCAACAAGCAGAGAATGGGAAGGAGGAGTCTATTCATGTGGCACCCTCACTTCGCTAACTTGCAGCATATTATCCTGCTGCCTGATCACGGATGGCACTGCCATGAGCTGCAACCGCCTGGCTACGGTGTCCACCAGATAGAAAACCGGCCTGTCAAGTTCCTCTGTGAGATCGTAATAATCACCTCCGGAGAGAATCAGCCTGGTTCGGTAATCCTCGGCATAGGGCGAGGATTTGAACCATTGAATTTGCTGTGGCTCACCGGCATCGATAACCACCAGAAGGCTCGTGAGTTTGACATAATCCAAGGGATTGAAGGAAAAGCCCTTTGGATAAAGCACACCCCCTTTGCCGTCCGGAATATCGGCATCCAGGGTATAGGTCATATCAACCAGGAAAGACCTGTCCGCCTTTGCGACCGGCAGGGGATGCAGATCACTGGGCCGGAAGTCCTTGATCATCGTTAGCTTCTTTTGCCGGTCGATTACCTTTTCCCAATCCACCCGCGCGGCCGCCTCCCTGATCTCGGCCAAAGCGTCCGGCTCCACAACAGGATAGACGTTCCCCACCGTGCCGAGATGCCTGGCAAAAGAGGCATGAACACTCGAAATACAGATAAATATTGCGATTACAAAGATTGTCAGAAAACGCACGTCTTCCCCGCCGATAAAAAGTTGCAATTGTAGCGGCAAATGGTCCGCTACTTACTTTTTTCCGGGGATGTGACGTTTTTAGTAGGGCTATAGGGGGTGCAGTGACTACAATGGGTTTTTCTTGTTGTTCATTTCTTTTGACAGACTAAGCAAAGTCCGCAATTCTAAGAAGTGGCGTTCGTCATAGTGGATTGTGCAATCAACATTCAATATCTTGAAATGAATTATTAAATTTCCTGTGCCTCCTTCCGCTTTAAGGCGGAGTTTACTGATTTGGGTTGGAATATTTTCGGTCGGTTGTTTTGCAGCATGCTGCCACTGGGCAGAGTGCTCAGCACAGAGACAGAGCGCATTGCCTGGATTGTCCAGCCATCTGGAATGGCGGCGCTTTACAAGGTAAGTCGCAACAAAAAAAGGCTCCCCATTTCTTTTTGGCCATGTCTTTCCACAGATCTGGCACTTGCCGTTGTACCACCCAAAAAGTGCAGCTCGTACCTCATTGTTCGGCTCTTCAAGTACGTCACCCTCTCTAGGCCGGCGGCGATCTTTTGGAGAAGGTTCGTCTTCTATTTCATCACGGAATTTATCTTTGAGTGCCTGACTACGACGGGCAAGATTTTTCACACCGGATGCCCCGGGTGACATCGAGTCATCGTTGATTTCTGTCGCGCCGTCTTTATCGAAAGCGTTCTCGATTGCGTCGCTGAAATTAATATGCGGCTTCCCGTAGCCTCCCTGCGAACTTGGTTGGCATCCATCATCGCCGCGACCCTCATCTAATGGTTCATTGTGTGTTTGTTCGTTTTCCTCATTGACAGAGGCCTCTTCTCCTGGCACAGGTAAGATAATGTTTGCAATGTCATTATTGCCGTAAATACGATTTGCAGGTTTACTTTCAGCTAGGGGAATAGTGGGCGACTGAGGGCGAGGAATACCGGGAATCGGTTCAGCCGGTAGTGGATTGTTATAGCGTACTTCTTCGAGATTTTGATCCGAATCATCACACGCGACAGATAAAGGTGAATCATCGGTAATTTGGTGCGGGTTAGATGCGGCCTCCTTGCCACACATAGCGGAAATTTCCCGCGGAACGCTCCAACCTTGGCGCTTTAATCTTTTCGTGTCGAAGCTTTCCAGTACATTTTCAATCCAACTTGCCAATTCCTGATTATCCGCCGACAGTATGCCGCTTGCTAATTCCTTGGCGAGTTGATCTTTGGCTGCGGATGAGGTGTAATAGAGGGTGTTACGGGCAGCATCCCAGAACACAGGATAGTCTTCTGACTTGGAGCCGTAATCGTATGAATCAGTTTCAAGGTGGTACCCAACCCGGATCAACTTTTCGGTCCTTTCTTCTTTAAGTGAAAAAAGCTGCTGAAAAATTTTCTCGGAGAACAAACGATCATAATCCGCCCGACGCTTTTCCCTTAACCATGCGGCAATCATTTGAACAGCCGAAACAGTTACGAAGATGTTTTCCCCCAGGTATTCAGGATTGTCACATTCCTCTAAACGCTTGGTGACCGACTCGGAAAGGAGGGGGATGCCGAAGGCCTTGTAAAACGGCAACCAATCATTGAAAGAGTCATCGCCGGGGCGCCATGTGAATTCGACATCGTCATGCTTTACAAAAATTCGCCGCAGTTCCCCGTCGTCCGGCACGAGAAGGGCATCCGGCTCACAAAATTTGTCTGACTGGCTATAAAGTTTCGCATTGCCGTAGAAACCTATCCACCAGGCCGGACGACTCGCTTCCGGCTCTTTGATGACCGACTTGAGTCTGCGGTAGATTTTCTCAATTAGTATTCGTTGTTGCGCTGTATCCGGCAAAGGAGCCTCTTGAAGCGCAAGCAACCGTCTTGCAAAACATTCTATATCAACCCTTTCCTTGACGCCCACGATCTCGATAAAGAAATCTCTCAGCCTCGGGTACTGGTGCTCAAGATAGGTAAAATCATTGCCGAGTATCTCGGTGGCATCCTCCCATACACAGTAGGTAGTCGTGTGCCACAATGAATTACCTTTGTCTACGTTTTTGAAAATCAGGGGTTTGCCCGCAAAAGCCTGATGGATCTGATTCTTGCTACCAGAAGAAGATGAGCGATTGTTCAATTCCGTGTAAATGCGTTGAGGTAATTCTGGGTCCACTTCTCGACCCGAATTATTTTGAAGTATCCCAAGAAGCTTACTGACAGATACCTCGGATTGTATGTTGAGCAATTCAAGAACATCTTCAGGCAACTCGCCCTTGAAATATGGAACTGTTTTACCCAACACTTCCTCAATGCCTGATCGTGGAAGAAAAGCTTCCTTCGGTGCGACCAGTCCTTTGGTTGTCGGCAGCCAAGGCAGAGACCTTATTTTTTCGAGTAGGCTCGATGTCTGACGCTTCCAATGAGAACCACGATATTCGTAGCGACCAATCGCTTGAGAATAGCGATTCAAATTCCCTTTGTTTTTGAGGAAGTTAAACAGAGATGCGGATAATTCCTTACTGCAACTCCCTTTTGTAAATGAACTGGGTATTTCGTAGGATGTTATAGTGGAGTCATATTCTCGTGATTGAGCGGCAGATTGACGGCATTGATCCAATAGGTATGAGGGTGTAAAATAGTTTGTGTAAATGGCTATGACTGAGTAAGTCAAAAAACTACCCTTTAAAAAGGAGCTCATATGGCCATTGATAAAGAAATTTTGGATCGTTTACTTGCCGACTACAATTACCAGAAGCCCGAAGAACTGATCGGTGAAAACGGGCTGCTCAAGCAGCTCACCAAGGCCTTACTGGAGCGGGCGTTACAGGCGGAAATGACCGTCCACCTGGGCCACGAAAAACATGGAACCATCGTCACCAAAGGCGGTAATGCCCGAAATGGTAACTCTGCAAAGACCATCAAGGGCGACTTCGGTAAAATGCCGATTGAGGTCCCGCGCGACCGCGACAGCAGTTTCGATCCGGTCATCATTCCCAAAGGGCAAACCCGCTTTCCCGGCTTTGACGACAAGATTATCTCTCTCTACTCCCGAGGGATGACTACCAGGGAGATTCAGGGGCACTTGGAAGACATTTACGGAGTTGATGTCTCTCCCACCCTGATTTCAACGGTCACCGATGCCGTTGCTGACGAGGTTAAAGTTTGGCAAAATCGCCCGTTGGACCCCATTTATCCCATTGTTTACATGGACGCTATCCGGGTTAAGGTGCGCGACAATGGGCATGTTAAGAACAAGGCGGTCTATCTGGCTATTGGCATCACCATGGACGGCGTCAAGGATGTCCTGGGAATGTGGGTTGCCGAAAACGAGGGCGCCAAGTTCTGGTTGCAGGTAGTGACTGAGCTAAGAAACCGTGGCGTGCAGGATATTTTCATTGCCTGCGTCGATGGCCTCAAGGGTTTTCCTGAAGCCATTGAGACGGTTTTCCCCTTCACCCAGGTCCAGCTCTGTCTCGTCCACATGGTGCGCAATTCCCTGAAATATGTCTCATGGAAACAGCGCAAAGAGGTGGCTGCGGATCTCAAGGCCATTTACCAATCGCCAACAGCCGAGCAGGCCGAAATGGAACTGATGACCTTTGAAGAAAAATGGGACAAAACGCATCCGTCCATCGGCCAATCCTGGCGAAGAAATTGGGAAAGAATCACCCCATTTTTTGCGTATTCGCCCGAGATACGCAAGGTGATATATACCACCAATGCTATTGAGTCGTTGAACATGTCACTGCGCAAAGTTACCAAGAACCGGGGTTCATTTCCCAATGACGAGTCGATGCTTAAACTGCTTTACATGGCGCTGAACAATATCGCCAAAAAATGGACTATGCCAATCAGAGACTGGAAGGCTGCCTTGAACCGCTTTTCAATCTTGTTCGGCGACAGAATGCCTGCATATTGAAAATTAAAAATGAAAACCATTTACACAAAATTCTTTACAGGCCCATACCTTCGAAACGAAGACTGGGGCTTTTTTTCTCCTGATAGTCATTGTCCTCGGCATTCTGGATTAACTCGAAGATAAAATGGGTGTCCTTGGCGTACAGATCATCCGCCAGGGTTTTTATGCTGCTTGCCAAACTTCTTCTCGGCAGGTCACGCAGGCCGGTATATTCTTTGCGAATGGCTCTAATCTGGTCAGACTTCGTCATGCCTCTGCCTCCACTCGAATAACCCCAAACACCACCGGGGTGGCATGAATATCCCCGCCACTCGCGGCCCTCTCAAGTTCCTGCATTCTGCGCTCGTAATCCGCATTGGCGCGGGCCAGCTCGCTTTGCTTCATCAAGCGGATTTTATCGTTGGTCGCCCGGCTCAACTGATCTTCTATTGCTTTGCATCGGGCGAGATGGCTCACGATCAGGCTTTGCCGACGGTACTCCACCAGTTGGCGATTTTCCACGATGTGGTTGGCCTGGGCCTCAGTCCATTGTCTATGGTGATGAGCATCCAAGGCGTCGAATAGATTTTCGGCGGGAAGCTCCTCGATATCAACGGAATGTGCTGCTTGCAGGAGAGAAAAAAGCTTGGTAGCGATGATCGGCTCCGAAGTCACCGGGATCAAATTTTCGTCCTGCTTGACACCTTGTTTGGTCCAACGGTACACCCCGAACTGATATTTGCCGGGCGGCACTTCCGAGGTTCTGACCGCCAGGGTGGTGTAAACATGTTCCGACACATTGAGATACGAGGCGGCTTGCCGTACCAAGGGGTGGGTCACGGTGAGCAGGACCGTTTTTGGATTTTCGGTGGCGGTTTCCTGGGCAAAGGTCACCGGCAGCATGGGATCTGCGCCCTTCAGCCATTTTTCCCATTCCCTGAATATCGGCTCCACGAGTTTGGGCAATCGGTGAAAGTCTTCCAATAATTTGTTTCTGGCTTCCAGGCTAAGGCGCAGAGTCTTGAGCGGCTTTTCGCCAAGCAAATAATCCTGTTGCTCTCCAAGCCGATCGGCCAAGTAAACCGTAACACAACGTTGAATCGCCGATGGCGAGAGCCAGTAATTGTCCGCCGCCGCCACCTCTTTGTCCCATTCCAGGCCGGGAATGTTCAGTCCGAAGAGTTCGGCCTGTTTGGCCTCAAGCTCCTGCTCTTCCTGAATTTGGCGAATGCTGTTGTCGGAAAGCTGGATCAGTCGCTTTTCACGCTCCTCCGGGGTAAGTTCAAAATTTTCGGCAATATCGTGAATCTCTTGGGTGATTTCTCCCAGAATTTCTTCGTTGCCGCCGATGGCGTGTTTGAAGACGCCAATCCTCAACAGGCATCGCTCGTAAATATCCGCATCCACGGTGCCGGGGGTGATGAAATTGACAATGGCAACTGTTTTACTTTCCTGCCCATAACGGTCAATCCTGCCGATCCGTTGCTCGATCCGCATGGGATTCCAGGGCAGGTCGTAATTGATAAGAAAGTCGCAGAATTGGAAGTCAAGCCCTTCGCAGCCGACTTCGGAAGAAAGCAGCACATCAAGAGCGTCCGGGTTTTCCTTGGGAAAGGCGAAACGCCGCCTGAGGTCGGAGCGTTCATCATCCGGCACTTCACCATGGATCAGGCCGAAACGAAACCCTGCCTGTTGGGTATGTTTGGCGAGATATTGCAGGGTATGCCGAAAGGTGCTGAACACCAAAGCCTTGTTGTTGGCTCTGGTCTGCTTGTCCCGTATCACCTTGAGAAAAGCCTCGACTTTTGGATCGTACTCGTTCAGCTTTTTGGCCTTTACGATCAACTCCTCAATGTCCGCCCTCACCTGACCGACGAAACTGAAATCCGCGTCGGCATCACCGTCCTCGGCGGCATAAACTTCCACGCTGTTCAGCTTTCCGGCCAAAATACCTTCCAAAAGCGGTGCCAAACCGTAAAGACAGCTTGCCGCTTGCCGCCGGATCGTGGTCATCATAAATTTGACATTCTGGGTGCCGTGACAATAAGCCATAATTCTGGCGATAATATCGAGCAGCGAGTCATGCAGCTCTTGTTGTTGCGGGCTAAAAAGAACCGTCAGGGTATCAGGTTTGCGGGTGGTGAATTCGCCGATATCCCGTCGGCGGGTGCGGTTGATGAGCGGACTGAAGGTGTAGCATTCTTCAATAGCACGGATCAACAGTACTCGAGCGACATCATCAAGTGGGGCTTCGGCGAGTTGGTCATAAATTTTCTGAAAGGCGGGCGATTCCCGCAGGAAGAAACGCCCCCACTCTGTTTGGGCCGCTTCCGTCAGGGCGTTTCGTGCATCTTGCTCCCATCCGGGGTTGCCCGTCCGGCAGTGCTGTACCGCCCCATTAATAAAACGGTTTGGCTCGGCCATCCGGGTGAAGCTGACCGGATCAATGATAAGGTCCGGGCGTAGAACATTCAGGAGGGTGTAAAGATCGGCGCTGCCAAGCTGTACTGGGGTGGCGGTCATAAAAACTACGGCCTCGGCATTGTCGCAGAAATATTTGATCCCCTGGTGCAGATAGGTGGCAGGATTACGGATATGGTGGGCTTCATCGACAATGATCAGATCAAATTTGGGCGGCGTATCTAGCTGTAGAAGACCTTGCCTCTTTGGGCGAGTACGCCCCTTACCGTCGCGACCATAGATCAATTCGGCATCAAAGAGAGAGAAAGGAAGAATTGCCTTGGCATACTGCTCCGGCCATTCACCGTCAAGATCGTTTTCCCGCAGGCAGTGACGCAGTAGTCGGCCATCCAAAGCGGTGAAATGTTCCTCAAAACGCTTCATCTCCAGAAACCACTTTCTTTCCGCCACCAACGCCTTTGGAGAGATAATGAGCACGGATGACAAATCCATGCGGGCCTTGAGTTCCTTGATGATGAGCCCTGCTTCGATGGTTTTGCCGACCCCGACTTCATCCGCTATAAGCAGCCTTGGGCGATCTGCCCGAATCAATTTGAGTACCGGCCGGTATTGATAGGGAATAAATTTGATCCGACCGGAACGAAGTGAATAGAGATTAGCCGTGGAGGGGGCCAAAATTTGCAGTCCGGTCAAGTAAGCGTGTAATTCTTCTGCGGTAATTCTTTGCCGGTCCTCTTCGACGGTGCTGACCGCCTGCAACTGACTTTCGTAATAGATTGCCCTGGCGTTATTCTGGAAAACCCGGTAACGCGGCTCGCCTGAACCGGAAGTAAGGACTTCGATGACTGGCATCACTGTTGCCGGATTGGATTTCAAGCAAACGAGCTCGCCAATGGCAAACCGTGAAGAGTTTGTTGGTTTCGTAGGTTCTTGATTAGCAGCAGGGCTCACTGCCTGAGTAGCGGACTTAGCAGCGACGGGGGGCATTGAGTGAGCGTCCGCCAGAGCCTTAAGAGTCTCCGACTTTGCTTGCTCTATGTAAGCGCCCAATTAACCCCTTCTTGTTTGCCACCGTGACCTCTGGCATGATGACCTCCATCAAAATTCTGGAGGTGGATCATGAAGAATGGAAACAAGGAGCGGGAGCGTTTTTGGCAAGCGCATCTGTCGGCATGGGAACGGTCTGGGCTTACACAGCAGGAGTACTGTAAGCAACAGGGGATAAAAGAGTGGTCGTTCAGTTCGTGGAAGCGACGGCTTGTTAAGCTTAACCAGAGCGCGGTCAGCGGTTTTGTTCCGGTAGCGGTGACAGACAGAAATGCGCCTGCACCTGTTGCTTTCCCCAAAGCGCGCCAACATCCTCTCACCCTGGTGGTTGGCAACCGTTATCGTGTTGAGATCGCCGAGGGGTTTTCGAGTGAGACATTGGCTCAGCTGCTCGTGCTGCTCGGAGGTTCTTGATGTTTTTCACGAACGAAATGCGGGTGTATGTGGCGGTTGGCAGCGTTGATATGCGAAAAAGCATTGACGGGCTTTCAATGCTGGTGGCGAGAGAATTCAACCTTGATCCCCTCGGCGGTCAGCTGTTTGTTTTTGGCAACCGGCGTCGGAACATGGTGAAAGTACTGTACTGGGATCGCAACGGGTTCTGTCTGTGGCAGAAACGGCTGGAGAGAGACCGGTTCCGTTGGCCGGAAAATGGGGAGGAAATTCTGGAATTGGAGTCGCGTCAGCTACAGTGGTTGCTTGATGGGCTTGAGCCCAGCCAACGCGGACACGGGCGGTTGCATTATCGCCATGTTTTTTGAGAAAAAGCGTGGGTGTTTTGTTGATTTTTGCTGTGTAATTTCAGTAAGATATGATATATTCCCCGCATGGTTGAATTGATACAACAGATAGATTTTCTGCGTGGTCGAGTGCAGCGAGTCGAGAAAGAAAATGACTTCCTGCGGGAGCAGTTGCGCCTGCTGACCGCGCAGCTTTATGGCCGCAAATCGGAACGGTTGCCGCAAGGCGAAAACCCACAACTGATGCTTTTTGACGAACCGGCTGGTGAGGTAGAGGTCGGGGAAAGGGAAGAGGAAGTCCAAGAGACCATCGCTGTTCCTGCCCACCGGCGTACCAGGACAGGCCGCAAGCCGCTGCCCGAGAATCTGCCACGGGTGGAGATCGTCCATGATGTGACTGAAGAAGAGAAGCGTTGCGGTTGCGGTGCTGTAAAAAGCCGGATCGGCGAAGATGTCGCGGAACAGTTGGATGTCGTTCCTGCCCGAGTTCAGGTGTTACGTCATATCCGGCCGAAATACGCCTGTCGTCATTGTGAGGGGGTTGAGGATAACGGTCCATCGGTGGTGATCGCGCCGCCGCCGGCCCAGCTGATTCCGAAAAGCATGGCCAGTGCCGGGTTGCTGGCCTACATTCTGGTCGGCAAATTCGCCGATGCGTTGCCGTTCTATCGCCAGGAAGGGATGTTCAAGCGTCTTGGTGTGGAAGTCAACCGAACCTCAATGTGCAACTGGTCGGTACAGGCCGGTCTTGCCTGCCAGCCCTTGCTGGAATTGCTCCGCAAGGAGATCAGGTCCGGACCGTTGATTAATATCGACGAGACGACGGTGCAGGTTTTGAATGAACCTCGACGGAGTCCGGCCAGCAAATCATACATGTGGATATTCCGAGGCGGCGTCCCTGATAAACCGGCGCTGGAGTTTTTCTACTATCCAGGTCGGGATGGGAAGGTCGCTACCGATTATCTTGCCGACTACCATGGGTACGTGCAGACTGACGGCTACATCGGTTATGATTTTCTTGATCGCCGTGACACTATTGTTCATCTGGGTTGCTGGGCGCATGTGCGACGTAAATTTGTCGATGTGCTGAAAGCTGCGGGCAACCTGCGGTCAAAGAAAAAGACCGGAGTCGCCGAGGAGGCGGTGGATCGGATCAAGGCACTATACGATATCGAGCACGCAGCCAGGGAGGCGAAACTTGATTCGGATGCCATTGCCAAAATGCGTCAGGAGAAGGCTGAGCCATTGATCAAATCAATGCATGAGTGGTTTCTGGGTCTGTTTCGTGAAGTGCCGCCGAAGAGCCTGCTCGGCAAGGCGATCTCCTATGCCCTTGGCCAATGGCCCCGACTGAGCCATTATCTCAAGGATGGTCGCCTCCGGCCGGACAACAACCTTGCCGAGAATGCAATCCGTCCCTTTGTCGTCGGCAGGAAGAACTGGCTGTTTTCCGGTAATGCCGAAGGGGCTCAGGCCAGCGCCACCCTTTACAGCCTGATTGAGACGGCCAAGGCGAATAAGCTCGAACCATACTGGTATCTGCGCCACGTCTTCGAGCGGTTGCCGCTGGCCACAACCGAGGAGGACCTCCGGGCGCTGTTGCCGCAATACATCGACCGCAACTTGATTGCTATCACCATTCCGGCGTGACAGGGCGGTTTATTTGGCGCTTACTGCTCTATTTCGGCCAAGGATTCTGGTGACCCGCCAATAGCAGACAACAAGCGGCCGGTGGTATCGAGATCGCGGAATATGTCGGTAGCAGGCATGATCTGGCCTGAACGGTGCGCCCACTTGTTCCGAATGGTCTGAAGCTCCTTGACCCAGTTGCGGGCCTCTCTAGGGAGGGAGCCCTCCCGTCCAGAAAGCTCAAACCAGTTTTGGTCGAAGATACGGAGCAGGGCCGCAAGATCAAGGTCTTCAAGTTTTGTTAACCCTTTTTCTTGGGCTATGCGTTGTTGCTGAAAGGAGAGGCGATCAATTACATGTTTTCGCCACCATTCCGCATCCAGAGCTGGCAGGTTCTTTGCCAGATAACGCCTGATTTCAACGGCCGTAACGTGCAGAAAATTGTCCATCCAAGCCCCCAGTTGCCAAAATCGTTATTTTATGCCCCACTCTGTGCCTTATATCATGCCACCTCGGTCAAATGGTGTCCTATGTCCCATTGGGGGTAACATATTTTTTGAGGCTCATCATCCCTTACCCATTCAAGGGCAGACTACAAAAGAAGAAAGAACTTGACTGTTTCTCTAAAATTTCTTGCAGGTGGCATTGTTCAGCCTCCTTTACTTCCAAGGGCCGGGCGCTGTCAAACTGGAAGGCGTTGCCTTTCCTGACCGAGTCGTGCCTGGCCTTGTTGAGCAGACGTTGGCGGACCGAGGCTGCGATATTTCTCGGCGTTTTTCCATTCATACCATCGCCTCCAGGTAAGGCTTCATGATTTTGGCCACCCTGCATACATGCCCATACCGCAGCAGCTCTTCTGTATTGAATCGCCCCCGTTCCTTATAGAGTTTGAGAGCTTCCAGGACGACATCAAGCCCCATTTTATTGCGGAATTTGAAACAATCGGCAATTGTCTTTTCCGGGCCATAGACAAGAATTTCCACCCCATCGATTTCGTGTTTTTCAACGCCGGCATAATAGGCTTCCTTGGTGAACCGGTGAATGGAAACAGGAGGGAAATCAATCCTGGGGGATTCCGTCCCTCTTTCAAGCGCGATGGCAACCTCATGAGGGACCTGGGTGGTAAGGTGATGGAAAGAAAGTGCTGAAATCAGACAAATCACTGCCTTGGGAACCCGAAGGGCGACGGATACGAGATCCGGGTTTGATATAGGTGGCAGGTCGGAAAGTCTGAATACGCCACGCGATACCTGCTCGATTCTGCCCTGATCCCGAAGAGAGTAAAGAACCCTCGGGTGAATCCCGGCCTTGAGAGCCTCACCTGTTCGCAGGGTTCCCCCATGTTCTTTCAGGATCTGCGTTGCTTTATCATGAGCAGTTTGTTGTGCCGAACGTTTTTCCATGGATAAAGATCCTTACACTTATTAATTTGTGTAAGTAATTTTATCCATAACAAGGTTAAGGTCAAGCGGTTTCTTCGATGGAAAAACTATATTCTGTTTGCAACAGGTTATGACTTCAAGCGCATTTTGCACATAAAATATGATTATCCCCTACCGCACCACTGCTGTCTCATAGTTTTTTAAAGAATGGATAGTCGATTTTGGCCTTGAATTTCAGGAAGGCCAGGAGATAGGGGGTTAATGAAAGCCCCGAAGAGATCGAGGCCATAACAGAGACCTGATCAATGGTGACATACCTTAAGGGTGAGGTGTTCAATCGAGCTGCATTTGTTGAGGATGCTGACGAAATTTTTCAGCGTAGGATTTCCCTTTGGCCCGAGCATTCGGCGCAGACTTTTCTCGTTTATCTGTAATTCACGGGCGACATCGGCTATGGACTCGGTGCCGTTCAGGTAATCCCGCAGCAGCGCTTTTCCTGTTTCCACATCGCCGCCAAGGAAAGCGTTGGTTGCTTCGATAATCAACTCGCTCCTGAAATCCTGATCTGATTTGGCCCGTGCCATGACTGTTTCTCTGAAATCTCTTGTCAGCGGCATATGTTCAGCCTCCCTTATCGATGGTTTTCTTGCGTTTCTTGTAATCCGCCCAGTGGCTCCCGGCATTTTTGATATCCGATGACTGTCGCTTCTTTGTCCCACCACCGACCAGAATGACCAGCTCTTTTCCATCCATTCCGAAATAGACTCTATAGCCGGGACCGTAATCAATTTTGCATTCGTGGACACCATCTCCCACGCTTTTGACGTTCGAAGTATTTCCCATTCCCAGTCTTATCAGCGCGGTTGTCACCTTGGCGGCCGCTCGACTTTCGAGTCCGTCAAACCAGTCACGAAAGGGGCTTCCGCCGTCAGGGGTGAGATATTCAACGATTTTCATAGATAATCCTTGCATCAAATAGTAACATTTAAGTTACCACATGTAAAGTTTTCCTTTGTATTTATGCGGCCCCCTCACCGCACCTTATTCTGAAAATCGTTGATCGCACCCTGGACATCATTTTCCATCTGGGCCGCAGGCAACGGGGCGATGTCGCCGAACATCTCCGACAGGTCAATCTTCGAAAAATCGAGCATCTGAAACTGCTCCGGGGTCAACCCTGCACAGTTGGGCGAACGAGCCCTGCCCCAGTTGCCGTGTGGATTGAAGCTCTGCAACTGCACCCGCCCCTGTTCGTGGATGATGCGGCCCAGTTTTGAGTTGAAAACACAGTAAACTTCCGCCTCCTGCACGCACCCGATAAATTCTATGTCTTTTTTGCAGTAGGTGCCGATATAATGGGCCTCGCCCGCCTGTTTGGCAAGCACCGTTTCCACACTGGATTCAGGGCAATGTTCCTGGAGAAACAGAAAGTTGCCGATGGAATCGTCACAGCAGTCGAAAAATGAGGTAGACCAGCCACTCTGAAGACATTCCATCCGCTGACCTTCAAAGATTCTGATCTCACCCAGACAGTCGCCGGTCGCGGTTGTTCCCCCTTCGACACAGGTCATGTCATCGCCGGCTTCATCCAGCACCATCATGACCGAGGCGGCCTCGGCGAATTCATCGAGACACTGGCAGTCATCGACTATCTCTTCTCCCGGACCCGCGGGGCAGGAGTTGTCCAGCCCGCAGACATGGTAAAAGGTATCATAGCGGGCCGGCGTGTTCTGGTAATCCGTGGTCACTCCTGAAAGAGAGGCCTGGGTATCCTGCACCAGCTTTCTGGTCTTGCAGACAAATTCGCAGTCCGGTGGGGGATCGACCGGGTTGATCTCAACGGTCTGGTCATCCGTCGTCCATATCCCGGTGTCGGTGTCCTGACGGGCATCCGTGAAATCAAAGGTCGATTGACCAAGGCTGTTTCCGTCTAGGGTACCGGTGATCGTGTCCACCCGGCGGGCGGCGTCGCTGAAATCAAAGGTGTTATTGCTGGTGCAGCGGTATGTCCGTTCCTTTTCCCACCAGTCGCGGGTGATATTCTTGCTGCAACTGGCGCTGGCCGAAATCGTCCGGGTGCTTGGCTGCGGATCGTTGCCGGTTGGATTGAAATTCCGGTAGGTCTGCACTCCGTCCACGAATTCCTCCTGGAGTTCACAGTTGCTGTCCGCCTCCAGGGCAGCACAGTTGTCGGTTATGACATCATCGAGGGTCTGGCAGAGATTGTTCACCCCTACCTCGACATAGGCGTAGCCCTCGCCGCCGCCGGCGACCGACACCCTGATCCTGGTATCGACAAGCCCGGCCTGCTGAAAATACTGGGTCACATCAATGTTTGGATTGACGTTCCAAGAAGTAGAAAGCTCGCAGGGCCCGCCGGTCTCGGGCGGGAAATTACCATTCGGTCCGTTATAGACCTTGGCGCCGCCGATCCAGACCTGTATGTAATCGTCCCAGATGGCCCGCATCAGGGTGGCATGTCGGATGAGGTCCGGTTTGTTGACATACACCTTGTAGTTTTCTTCATAGATGGAGCAATACCCTGACCAGTAGTTATCTCCCTGCCTGCCGAGGATGAGCCTGATGCAGTCGGTGCCGCAGATCTGCACCGCACCGGTGCCGCCCGCCGGGGTGATGATGTCGGACAAGCTCACCTCCTGGACAGAGACCTCTCTGGATACGGTGCAACTCTGCACCCCGGTGTTCGTGCCCTTGCCGGAGAAGCTCGCGGTCACCATGGAGTAATAGCTGTTCGGATCACCGGCCTGGTTGGCAACCTCGGTGTGCGCGTCCCCGGACATCGAACTCGGATCGGAGAAATAGGCGGTCTGAGGTACGGCGCCGTTCGGCGAACCGCTGCTGTCCTGACCGTAATAGCTGATGGCCGAGGCATTGAGTTCCACCCGGGAAATAACGTAACCGCCTTTCTGCTGCTGGACCACCCCGGCAACCGCTCCGCCCAGATCCTTGAGCATGGTCTCGGAATTGTTGTTGCCGCCGCAGCTCTGATTGACGCAATAACAGCCGGCCATCTGATTCATCGGCACACCTCGCAGGGTCGCCCGTGCCGTGGCATCGGCGGACCAGGCGAAGCCCCGGCAATTCTCCCATGTCCCCGCGTCACAGGAAATGATACCGTTGGCGCAGATCCCCGAAACAGGAAAAGGAACCTGATAGGCGTAATCAAATACGCCGTCGAAATCGAGATCCTGGGAAACCCGCACCGGCACGAGGTCGCCGGTTGCACCCTTCCGGATCGAGACCGCGAGAAAGGCGTTGGAGGAGGGGTTGCTGATCTGCACGGCTGCGGAATCCGAGCCGTCTATGGTCGAGAGCTGGGCGCTGTCGGAGGCAAGAGGCAGGGAGGCGTTCTCTCTGATGCCGTCGGCGGAGCCGAATTGCTGTAAAACGGCCCCGGCCGCGTCCCGGGCGGCTGTGGCCGGATCGGCGGCCTGGATATGACCTGGCAGCAGACTAAGCGCGATGCAGGCGCACCATCTCACGGATGGCTTGATCATAGTTTTTGCCCTCTCTAACCAGTTTTTCAATGGCGGCGATTTCCCGGGGATTGGAGGTGTAGAGATAATAGGTGTAGGGATCGACCACCAACCGCAGTACCCCGTTGCCGAAGGGGGTGTCGAAAAACAATTCCGAATATTTCGGTGGCTTTGATTTGACGCTTTTCAGCAACTCGGTGGTGAAATCGTCGTAATCGATAAGCCCTTCCTGCTTGGCGGCGCTGAAGTCCTGGGATTCCAGCAGGATCTTGAAGGCGGAGTTCGACTTGATCACCTCGCCCACCGCACCGAAGCTTTTCAGATCGAAAAGCGACTGGGTGATGACCATGAACGAGCCCTGGTATTTCCGGGCCCGGCGATAGCCCTCGCTGATCACCGGGGCCAGCATGGCGGCTTCGCCCATGAACTGCCAGGCCTCATCAAAAATGATCAATCTGGGCCGGGAGCGGTCGGAGAGATAGAGATCCTGGGTCACGGCGTTGATGACGAGAAGGGTCACCACTCGGTAGAGTTCCGGCTGCACCTTGAGATGCTCCAGTTCCAGGACTACGAATTCATCCTGGCGAATGTCGAAGGTGGATGGGCCGGTAAAAAACTTGGCATGAGCGCCCCGACTGGTAAACTCCCTGATATTGAAAGCGAGCTTGCTTGCCGCATCAACGAGCTTCCGGTTGCCGGCGATCTCGCCGAGGTCCGCGTCCGGCACATCCGGAAAACGGGACAGAAAGCGGTAGACGGTGTCGGCATCCGCGCGGTTACCCTCCTGCTGCCAGGCCCAACGCACCGCGTTTCTGATCAGATTCATTTCCGTATCATCCGGCCGGCTGGTCGCGGAATTGGAATAGGCCATCTGGGCGAAAACAGCGGTGACGCTTTTGAGTTCCTCGTCCGCATCCACGATATGGGTGAAGGGATTGAGGCACACTTTGGTGCCCGGCTTAAAATCAAGGTACCTCGCCCCCAGCATGGTGGTCATTTTCTTGTAGCTGCCGCCGATATCGACAATGCGGATCAATGCCCCGGTTGCGTAATAGTTGAACGTGATGGAGTTGACCAGAAAGCTCTTGCCGCTGCCGGAACTGGCGCAGCAGAAGACATTCTGGTTGATGGCCCCGGCATCGAAGAAGTCGATGCCGGCCAGTTGCCCCTTGCGGCCCAGAAAGAGCAGCTTCGGCTGACCGGCCCCGGCGAAATCGGCCTGAACCGGTAAGATGGCTGTCACCGTTGGCACCGGGGCAATGAAATCACGGTTGATGCTCGCGAGCGTCCGGCCCTCGGTGTAAAGACCGAAGGGGAGAGCGGCCAGGAACATGATCTTCAGAATGCCCCAGTCCTGCTGCATGGTGTAACCACAACTCTCCCACATGCGCCGAGTCCGAACCATGGCATCCAGGGCCTTGTCTTTGTCCGTGCTCCATGTCCAGAGAATGGGCATGACCTTGACAAACGGGATGCCCTTGTCGAGATCGTCGGCGGCGTGCAGGTATTCGTCCTGCTTGCGCCGCAGTGACGGGGAAAAAGAGCCCACCGCTTCCTGCTGTAGCACCAGATTGCATTTGGCATGCAGGGTGCTGGACAATGGCTCGAAAATGACATTCACCGCATAAAGGAAACCGGTCTTGATCTGGTCGGCGTCCGATATCAGGCCCCAGATGCCGCCGAAAAGGGTATTGGTTTGGAGGGGATCGACCTCCTTGGGAAACACCTTGGGCGTGGTGCAGCAGAAATATCTGTCGCCCACCTTGAGAGAGTCGCCCTCGTCCCTGATCACCGTGTCGCTGGTGATGATCTGCTTGCGGATGGGCATGGAAGGGTCATACTGGCCGAAATTCCGGTCCGGATACCCTTCCGGATAGCGGTTGATGAAACGGCGGCACCATTCCAGCAGTTGTTCCGGCTCCATGCTGCGGGGATGGAGATGGGCGGCTGCCAGGGTCTCGTGAATCTGCCGCCTGATCTCCCTTATCACGCTGTCCCTGGCTTCCCGGCTTTTCTGGGACAATTTCACTGCCACGAACAGCCGGAAATTGCGGATGGGAATGCCAGCGCTTTCCCGCACTCCTTCACCCCCCTGGCGGACAAAGGCGTTGACCGCCTCCAGATTGGCGAGCACCAGGGGGTGATTGCGGATACGTGAGCGCTGAAATAATGCAAGTGTCGGTTCAACATGGGGATCGGCATGGAAGATGAACTGTAGCACCGCATCCATGGGCAGCCCGGCCCGGAACAGTCCTTCCAGGATTTTCAGGCTCCTGATTCCGGCAAAGGCGAGCGGAGTGCACTCCCACAGCATGCCGACCGTGTTGTCCTGGTTGCGGTAGGTCGCGGTTTCCGGATCATAGGCGACATAGTTGAGGTAATTGGAAAAGGAATCCCGCCGCACCATCTTCCTGAGCTCGGCGAACGTCAAACCGCCTTCGCGGCCAAAGAGGAGACGTTCAAGAAAGGGGATCATTTTGGCGCGCTATCCTCATCGATGTCACTGAGCACCCATCTGGATGATTCCACCTGAAGATAGGCGTAGCGGGCCATGAACAGATCGGCATTTGCTTTATAAGGCAGGATCAGTACCCGCAGAACCCGGGGCGGGGTGATCATGGGCGTCTGAGGTTCTTCCAGCAACTCGGACAATTTTTCAAGGCGTGCCTGATCGACATCATTCGCCATGCCGGCTTTCCCCTGTGTCACCATCTGATTGAGGCCGACAGCCTCCGCATAGGCGGACGGGGTATCGACACATTTTCCCGAATCGTCGGGCGCCTGGCAGTTGAAATTTTCGTGGTAAGGATTGAGTGCCGCCCCGCAGCCGGAGAGCAGGAGCAGAACAAATAAACCGAAGGGTGTCAGCTTTTTGGATGATCTCATCAGTAAAGTTCCCGGAATATGGATTGCCTGAAAAACCTTTCTCGTCTTCTCTTTTTTAGGGGGATGACCTGGAAAACAGGGAAAACGTCATGAAAGAGGTGGATTTTACGCAGATATCGACTGACCTGATTGCCGGCAGGATACGTGTGCCCCTCATTCATTAATTAATTCTTATGTTAATTTTCTATTGTATTAAATTAAGTTATTAGTTAATAATAACAAAAAACAATTAAGCTAATGGTTAATAAAATGAAGCCTCAACATAAACGATTGATCCGTGAACAGCTCGAAACCACACTGGGCCGGCTTTCATGCCTGCGCGATATGCAACGTCCGGCCAAGGGCTGGTTGCGTGCTGTCCGGGAAGCTCTGGGAATGTCGGGGAAACAGTTTGCCCGGCGGTTGGGAGTTTCGGCGCCTTGGACCACAGTCCTTGAAAAAAAGGAGCTGACCGGTTCCGTTACCATCAAGACCATGCGTCAGGCGGCCGAGGCCCTGGATTGCGTTTTTGTCTATGCCCTGGTGCCCCGTGACAGTCTGGCGGATACTGTGCGCAAACAAGCTGAAATCCTGGCGAAAAAACGGCTGGCAAGAGTCTCGCATTCCATGCTCCTTGAAGCGCAGCAACTTTCCGACTCGGATCAGCAAAAGGCGATTGAAGCGGAGGTGGAGGCGCTGATCCGGAATATGCCGAAAGAACTATGGGACGATGACGATGAATTATGATTACCCGCCCGGGGCAACGCCGATAGACGCTGACGAGGCGGAAGGTCTGCTTCTCCCCCATATCACCAATCGTGCCGAACTTGACCGCTGGGAGCAGGACAATATTGTCGAGGCGGAGACCTGGGCTTTCCGCCGTAAACCACGGGATCTGCTCAGTGTTGATTTTGCCTGCCGCCTCCACCGGCGAATGTTCGACAACGTCTGGAGATGGGCGGGAGAGTTTCGCAGGAGCGGAAAGAACATCGGGGTGGAATGGTGGTCCATAGGTCCGGCGCTGAAAAATCTGCTGGCGAATGTGGAGACCTGGATCGATATGAAGGTCTATCCTCCTGATGAAATCGCGGCCAGGTTCCATCATCGTCTCGTCTCCATACATCTCTTTGCCAACGGCAATGGCCGGCATGCCAGACTCATGGCCGATCTGCTTCTGGTCCATGTTCTCGGCCGGCCTCGTTTCACCTGGGGCAGCGAGAATCTGGTTCAGGCCGGAGACTGCCGGCAACGTTACATTACCGCACTCCAGGCTGCGGATCGGCATCAATACGGTCCGTTACTTGACTTTGTCCGTTCATGAATTGTCTACAGCTTTTCACTCTCAATCTCTTTAATCTCAAGTTCCTTGCCTTCCGAAATAACTACCGTCACCTCTTTGGCGGCCCCTACCTCGATTACCGGCGTGGCCTGCTTGGCCAGATCGAGGTAAAGTTCCTGCAGGGTCTTGGCCCCTTCGGAAAGCCCGCCGCCGGCCGCCGACTTGGCCAGCTGATCCGTGTCAACAAAGCTTGTGGTGCCGAGGGGCGAAGTCGATTGGGTAAGCGTTGAAGCCTGCAGGGCGTCGCCCGCTCCGCCGAAGATGCCGGCCACCACCGCCCTGGCCGTGGCTGCTCCCATTTTGGAGACCACCCGGCCGGAGAGCCCGACCTTGCTGTCGCTGTCCGTCACAAAGCCCTTGACCGTGGTATCGATCACCGCCTGGCCGTCTCTTCCGATGCAGGAAAGTGACACCAACCGCACATCGGCCCTCTCCTTGTTAAGCCGGCCCACTGCCTCGGCAATGATGAAGCAGCCTCGCAGGTTCGCCTTCACGTCATTGGGCAGCATGGCCGGGGCCTGGATGCGCAACAACAGGGGTTCCGGATTGTTCTTGCCGTCCCCCGAAGTAGAAGCGTCGAAACCGGTCAGCAACATGGCCTCCATAAAAGAAGGCGGCAGATAGACCGTCCGGGTCTCTTTTTTTTTATCCGCCTGGACAGCGGCAACCGGAGCCAGACCACTCTGGCTGGAGAGAATGCCGATGCCGCCGATGATTTTTTCTTCTCCCGGCGGCGGTGGAGTCTGCCGAATCGGAGGAGCCGGAAATGAGTGGGAAACCGGAACCGCGAAAGAGGGAGAGGATGCTGTCTGTTCCACCTGATCCGCGGAAGGGATCGCCGGCAATTGGTTTTCGGCTGGAGGCGGTGGCGGAAAATTTTCCGGGGTTCGCCTTTCTTCCTCATTATCTGCGAGTTTTTTGATCTGGGCCTGCATGGCCTCGATTTCCTTGCGTTGTTCCCGCAGCATGGTTTTCTGGATCAGATCCGGGTCGAGCGAGATCTCCCGCGTTTTTTCAAGTCTTGCGGTTGCCTCCGATTCCGGACTTCGGCTGGTCTTGTATCCAGCGACCACGACAACCAGCACTGCCGCGCCCACCAGGGACCAGACGCAGATTTTCTTCTGGAGAGGATTCAGACTGTTGAAACGTTCTTTCAGACTCACGATTCCTCTCCCCGTTGCTCGACGATGAAAACGAGGGACGACTTGCCTGGCGCAATCTCATGGTCTTCGACCGCCACGGCAATGATCCGTTCACCAAGCCGGGATTTCAGAAAGTCCTTTTCCGTGACATGGACAGGTGCACCCGCCGCCGGCCGTACCAGATATTCCTTCAAACGCAGGCCCACCCCTTCGACAACAACGATTTTCTTCAGGCGGACGGTCAGATCCGCGGAGATGTTGACTTCCTCCTCAGCCGCGGTTATCCGGTAGTTATCCGGATACTCCTGCAAACAGGCCTCGCGAATCAACTGCAGCACCTTTTTCTCAAAGGGTAAGGCCTGATAGTGGTCGATATTCCGCTTCAGGTTCTGGGAGGGGGAGGGGGCAAGGCGCAGGGTGACGGAGGGAATTCTTTTCGGCGTGGCAATCAGGGTGTAAATGGTGCTGTTGCAGCTCACGAACAGCTCGCTGGGAGTATTCGCGTAGAGTTTCTCGTCATCCTGTATGGTGATGGTAAATTTGACAAAGGCGTTACTCCCGGCAAAATGACCTTCTATACCCTTTTCCTTGGAAAAAATCAGATCATTGATCGTGCCGGGGCAAACGATCCGATTGACATCGGACGAGGACAGCTCCACCGCTGTCGTCACCTCGGGCGGAATGGGGCCGGAGAGTTGATCGGCGTAAACAGGCGCCGCACCAAACAGGGCCACCAACATGATCGAACAGGTTTTGTGCATCTTCTCTCTCCACTTCCCCAGCTATGAACGTTTTTCAAGAAATGAGACGAGGAAAAACCGGCCATCCTCGATTCGGTATCTGGCCTCATAGGTCTTGCGGCCTGATTCGATGAAACGGTCCTCGGCAAACTGCCGCTGGTCGCCGCTGAATTCCAGCCGCTGATTTTTGCTGTCCAGCATTAGGTTCTTCATGTAAAAGACCGTGCTGACCTGGCTTTCCTCCACCCGGCCGGCCAGGGCGTACCATACCTTTGCGGCGTCTGGATAGGCGTCTGGGGCGTAAAATCCGAGAAATTCATCAAATTGATTCCTGGCCGTGGCCGGTGAATACGTCGCGGCAAGATTCACCATTCTCCGGGCCAGATCACGGATGTACTGGTCGGAAGGTTTGCCTTCCACGAATTCGATGTTGCCGGTAAGTTTGGGCGGAATCAGGATGACCCGCTGGTATCGGATGGCCCGGCTCACCAGAAAGGAGTTGACCGCCACGGCCATGGCAAGCACGACGATGACAAATTTCAAAAGTCTGTTTTCGGTAAACAGGTTACTGGTTTTCTGCAGAAAAATATTCATGTGCATGATGGCCTATTCGATGAAAACCTTTTCAAAATACGCCGGATAGTTTTTCATCCGGATCAGTCCCGCCATGTAGAGCAGATGACAGAGAAAGCCCCGCGGTTTCTGCCGTTTGATCCGGCTGTAAACGTAAGGCCCGGGAATGAGCAGCAGCCAGAATACATTGCCGTACATCAGGGCCAGCACCAGAAAGAACATGAACAGGGCCAGTTCGTCGCTTTCGTACCAGAGGATCTGAAACGGGGCGGAGAGATACTGGGGAAAGGGCCTTTTTATGCTGTCCGCCATATTGTCTACCCGACCAGCGCGCCCAGCGAAGCGACAACACTATCGGCCTTCAGGAGAAAGGCCCCGCCCAGCACGGTCGCGGCGGCAGGCAACAGCATTTGTCGGATGGCCATGACCGAGGCGGCCACCATGGAGCCGACCCCGGCGGCAAAACCGATGGGGCCTTTGAGGATCTGATTGATGCCGATGTCATAGATATCAAAAGCGAAGGTTCCCGCCGCCGGTGCGTTGAAGGCGTCCGCCCGGCTCGCGGCCACCAGACAGGCCGCCCCGAGGACCGACAAGGCAGCGATGGTCTTTTTGCGTTTGAGGCCGGCAGGGAACAACGACACCGAGCCCATTCCCCGTGGTTGTGATTTGATGTATTGCATTTTGGACTTTCTCCCTTGGGTGTGTTTTTTACTGTGCGCCGCCGGCGGCAGATGGCGAAGTGATTTCGATCTCCACCCGGCGGTTCAAATGCCGCATGCCGGGATCACGCGACACATAGTCTTGTTTCCCCTTGCCCAGAACGGCACCAACCCTGAAACCATGGAACTTCAACAGCCCGCCAACCGCCTTCGCCCGTTCCATGGCCAGAGCATCGTTAACCTGCTGCGCGCCAAGATCGCAGGTGTAGCCCGTAACCTGAAGCGGGGTGGTTTTGTCGATTCTCTTTCCAAGAGCGGCCAGAAGTTCTTCCTCTGTTTTCTCTGCCAGGCTTGTACTGGCCAGATCAAAGAGCACCGGCGGGACGAGTGGGTGCGCAATCCGGATGCGTTTTTCATCCACGTCATCCGTCTCTCTCGTCCTGAGAGACAGAAGCATTTTGTTTTTCTCGGCGACCGAGACATCAGCCTGAGCCCGCAGCTTTTTGGCGTTAACGAATGCACCGATTGCGAAGGTACGGACAGGAACATCCCGGGTAACAGCCATCCTGAAAACGTAGTGCTGTTCCGTGACGGCCATCGCCGCCAACCCGTTGACCGGGATCATTGCCATCGCCACTGCCGATATCACACTGCCGGAAATCCATTTTCGCATCGTCTTTGCTTTTACCTCTGTTTTCTTTTTCCAGGGCATGTGACCTGACCGACCGATTTTTTTCGAAAAAGTACCCTTGGTATAAGTTGACTTCATCCATCCGGTAAGCGCCAATAAATGCTGTTTTTTACTTATTTGTTTGCGCTCTGTAAGAGCGGTTCGTTTTGCTTTTCCGCAATATTTTTTTCTCGATGCCGGGCGACCTGGGCCCGGTTGCGGATCTTGTAAAGTCGCTCGATCTGCTGTTTGTTCAGACTGAAACCGAAAGTGATTTCGATCTCCTCCACCACGGTTCGCATGGCCAGGCCTTTACTCTCTTCCTGGTTCCTGAACCGGGTGTATGCGTAGCGTTCCCATTTGCTAGGCAGATCAGCCGTCCTGATGAAGTTGACCCGGGCCTTCATGGAGAGTTTGGCCATTTGGGGGCGGAGCACCTCTTTTCTGCCCCAGATCTTTTCGAGAAGCTGAAGCCCGATATGGTCTTCCCGGCAAAGAGGGTCCTGAATAATCCCTTCCCGGTTCAGATAGAGAAGCACGCCCTTTGGGATAAGGGAATCTTTGGCAAACTCCCTGATAGTCACACTCATCACGAAGCGCCGGCTATCCGTTTGATGCTGTTGCTGATCAACCGGCAGGCATGGCGACGGCTGATGTTGAATTCCCTGGCCAGTTCCGGGGTGCTTGCCGGTTCGGGTTGTTCGAGCAGCCAGATGCAGATCTCACGTTGCCGTTTGCTCACTGTTTTCAGCGCCTCTTCAACCGTTTCACTGTCTTCAAGTTCCTCCTGTTCTTTTCCGCGAGTAGGACCCGGAAGATTGTGGACTTCCAGGCAGTATTCGGTTTGAATGCCGGATGCCAGCCTTATGCAGTTGGTCTTGAAAATGACCCTGAAGAAGGGAACGAACTGCTTGGGTTTCTCTTTCTTGCTGGCGGCCAGCAGGGCTTTGTATGCCGCTATGGTGGCCTCTTGCACAAGATCAACGTTTTCCGCCGCCATGTACCGGCGGTAAGGGGAGGCAATCTGCCCGATAAGTTTCCGGTTGGCGGCAACCCACTGCATGGCCGTCGCCCACATTTCATTGCTGGTTGCCTGCTGATCGATAAAAACCGGACGTGTCATTTTTTCCGAACCTTTTACGGACTCCCTTTCTTTTAAGATTAAAAATAGATTAAAGATGATTAGGCTGATGCGGCATCCTTCGTAATCTCCATGGCTGCAAAGGATTAGGGGGATTTGTCAACTTTGATTTGCGACCGCTATGCCCACCATTACGACCGCTATGCCTCCCATGCGTGACTGCTATGCCCCCTCCTTACGACCGTTATGCCCCCTCGCTGTGACTGTTGTGCCCACCCCGTGCGACCGCTATGCCCCTAATTTTTTTCATTGGTGCTGATATTTTTTTTCTTTAGAACATGAACCTTGTCTAGCTGATCAATTTCCCAGGATTCAAGAGCGCCGCAATTTCTCAATTCTTCCAATGCAGTTCGTAACTTGCCCCGAAAGTCAGACAAGCGATTGCATTCAGAACCGCATAAGTGTCTCAAGGTGGCCGTTTTCACCGGATAAGGGACGGCATGACTTGCGTAAAAGCCGTGTAGCCATTTCGCCAGATCGGTCTTGAGGAGAATTCGTTGTGGCCACTGCAACATTGTCCATCCTGAATCAAACAGGAAAGCGAGCTTGGGATTTATTTTCAGGAAATAGGTTTTATCCCGGGCATTGTAGTAAAATTCATCGATCAACGAACCAGCATAAGTGCATGATTCCACCCGGCATCCGTACCGGATCTCCGCTTTGATCTCAACTGCCGAGGCGGTTAAGCGCCGCAGGGAATCTTTCAGCCAGTCCCGCCCGGATTTACCGAACTTGCGGCCTATTGCCCGTAGAAAACCTTTGGCTGAAAACTGCACATGACATGTAGGTGATTTTTCCTGTTGCCGGGAGGCAAGATGGAGTGCGTGAGCCAAAACGTCAAAATCACCCTGATCCAGACGCCAGCCGGTATAACGAATATCAAGACCCTTTACCGCAGCAACCAGCTCACCCTTAACGGCCTTTCTGCGACCACGCTGAATAACCCCAAAGAGGGCTGATCGCAGACATGGATTTGGTACGCCACGGGTCTCCTCATGCCAGACAGGCAACAGCGGGTTTTCGGCCAGCTCCTTTATCTTTTTCTGAAGTTCTGGGGATAAATTCTTCAGGCCGGCCATGAAACTATTGTCACCTGCATCCACGCTGTTTTCACCACAACCGAATATTTTTTGATTTTCTCTTGCGGCCTGGTTGTTTCAATTCTTTTTCCCCTTTTATTGACGAGTCCAGAAATTTGTCCAGATCTGCTTTCCTAAACAATAACTTGCCTTTTTGCTGACCGGACGGTCTGGAAAAAGGGATAATGCGGTGCTCAACAGCCAACCGGCGGAAATGGTCCGGTGAATAACCGGCGTAGTCCGCCGCCTGCTTCAGGTTCATGATCATTGGCGAAGAATTATTCCCATTGCTCAACAATCTGAGTATTTCACGCTGGCTCTCCTCTATGGCTGCGAGACGGGATTCAATATCCATTACTCATCCTGCTTTTGAGAGGTGTTCAGTGAGTGCCGATCTGATTTCCTCTGGGCTGCCCCACACCCAAGTCACCCTGCTGATACCTGTCGCTTCCTCAAGTCGCAAGGCAACTGACGGAGGACAACGCCGTCGGCCACGAATAATATGACTCAAAAAATCAGGCCCAATTTGTGCCGATTTGGCTATCTCTTTTTGTGTAATTTTTTCCGATGTAGTCTTCATGGCCAATTTTGTTATTAAAAATAGTCTATCATGTCAACAAAAATTTATAACAAAAGAGGAAATTTAAGTTTTCCCTTCCATTTGTTGAGCATATGGTCTATTGTTGACCTATGGATCAATCAGTTACACAACAATTCCAGGCAGCACTGGTTCATTTATTGACTCAGGAGGGGCGAGGAGCGCAAAGTCGTCTTGCGGGCCAACAAAACATTGACCGGGGCTATCTCAATGCCATTGTCAAAGGCCGCAAACCAGGCTCGGAAGAGGTTCGGGCCAAGATTGCCGGTCATTTCAATATGACCTACGAGAGCATGCTTGCTCTGGGGCGAGGCCTTCTCGGCAAGGCTAAAGGTGAGACTTCGTTGAAAATGAAAGGTGGGGAAGAGATTTCGGCGCCTCCGCTTGACGATGCCATCTGGGACAAAAGCGTTGTTGGATTTAAGTCGCCTAGAAAATCCAGGGATTCTCGGTCCGGTATTTCAGAAAAAATCCTGAAGGTTGTGGAGATTCTGGAATCGAACACCCGTTTTCGCGATATGCTGACGGAATTGATCGATGCTTTTCATGAATCGGTCAGCATGAAGAACGAAAACCTGAAGTTACAGAACCAGATGAAGGAAATGGAAGCACGGATCGCCAGCCTGGAAAAAGCGCTGGCTTTTGAAAAAGACCGGATTCAGAAATCCGCATAAAACTTCCCGCGGATCAATGGGAAAGAAGCGAGGGCGGAAAGATTGTCCGGCCGTTCAAGATATTCAGGTGACGTTTTCTTTGTCAGCTATTCTTGGGCAGATGGAACAAAAATGGAACAAATAGATATATTTAAAATATAAAACTTATTAATTGCGATATGTTACGAGTTGCTAAGCAACACACTTAAAATCCCTCGGCTCTTTGTAGCTGTGCGAGTTCGATTCTCGCTCCGGGCACCAGTAACTTTTCTCAAGTTCTCGTATTTTTTTCAGGTCCGGGGAGAGAGCCATCTTTCCATGTCCAGGAAAGGCTAATTCGCCACTCTCAGCATCAGGAAGGGTGAGAAAGGCGTGCATGTCATCTTCTGGAAATTCCTGCCCCTGCGGGCAGAGAGCGATCCACCCGATTTTGACCCGGAGCCGGATGAAAACAGGCAACAGAAGGTTATCCCCTTTGCCAGGGCTTACACGGTCTTCAACGTGGAGCAGTGCGAAGGGCTCGATCTTCCCGCCCTTGCACCCGGCGCGGTCGTTGGTCAGGAAGACAATGAAATGGCGGAAAGGATCCTGACCCTGCCCGTGCTGAAACATGGAGGTGGCCGGGCCTGTTATGTGCCGTCCGCCGACAGGATCAACCTGCCGCCGCGCACCGCCTTCGAGAATCTCGATTTCTATTACTCCACCGCCTATCACGAAATCATCCACTGGACCGGACATCCGGCCCGGCTGGCCCGGACCTTCGGCAAACGCTTCGGCGACAATGACTATGCCTTCGAGGAACTGGTGGCCGAGATCGGCGCCGCCTTCCTGGGCACCGCAACCGCTATCCCTTTCGAGGAGATGCGTTACCCGGAATACATCAATTCCTGGCTGCAGATCCTCAAAGGCGACAACCGGGCGATCTTCACCGCCGCAGCCAAGGCGCAGAACGCCGCCGACTTTGTCCTGGACAAGGCCGGCCTGGCTGCGGGGGAAGAAGAGAATCTTCCCGAAGCGGCATGAACGAAACCATGTAACGCAAAACGGCTGTTTCCAACCTTTGTGGTTGGGCAGCCGTTTTTTTATTGCCTGTACATTCTGTATCGGCTAAATAATATAGACTATATATATCGTATATACTTTGATGGGGTTATGCTATGAGCATCACAGTTTTCGGCGGAGAAAAAGGCGGCACCGGCAAGACGACTCTGGCGGTCAACATCGCGGCCATGCTGGCCATGAAGGGAAAGGACGTACTACTGCTGGACACCGACCGGCAAGGGACAGCCTCCTTCTGGGCCACGGTCCGGGATGAGGAAAACATCGAGCCCCGGGTGGCCTGTGTGCAGAAATTCGGCAAGGGCCTGCCGGCCCAGGTCCGTGATCTGGCTGAACGATACGACGAGATCATCATCGATGCCGGCGGCCGCGATTCCATGGAGCTGCGCTACGCCCTCGGCGTGGCCGACCGGGCCTACATACCGGTGCAGCCCTTCCAGTTTGACATCTGGACTATCCGCCAGATGGATACCCTGGTGGAGATGGCAAAGGGGTTGAACGAAGAACTTGCCGCCTTCATCGTCATCAACCGGGTCGCCACCAATCCGGCCATCCGGGAGGACCGGGAGACCCGGGAATTCATCACCCGGGAAAATTTTCAGCATCTGACCCTGGCCCAATCCATGATCCGGGACCGCATCGCCTTCCGCAAGGCGGCCAGAGACGGCCTGGCCGTGGTCGAGTACGGCCAGGACCGCAAGGCGGTTAACGAAATGAACCAATTGTACGAGGAGATCTATGGTGACTAAAAAGAAAAGCAGCCCCCTGCGCGGCGTGCCGGCAGCAAAAGACAAGGACGCGGCCCTGGACGCCTTTGCCGCCGGCGCCGTGCAGCCGACTATCGCCCCGCCCGCTCCGATCCAAACGGTCTACCCCTGGGAGGAACCATATGTGCGCGAGGATGTCATGAAACAGGTTCTTCTCAAGATGCCGGAGCCACTGTACCTGAAGCTCAAACACATCACCAATTACACCCCCTACAACATGACCTCCTTCATCATCGAAAAGATTACCCCGGAGATCGAAAAGGAAATCGCCAGGATGACCGGCCGGGGATGAAATCCGGAGATGGATGCAGGTGCAGCTTGAAAATTGTACAAGTAACCCTAAAAAAATTACGGGTTACTTGTATTATCCTCAAATGGTACATTTTTATATTGACGCGCAGCACTAAAGCGTGACACTTATTTCCAATCTTCCAGAACATATCAATACAAGGTATTTTTTTACGTGTATCGTGTCATTTCTGCAAATTAATCCACGGAAAAACCAAGATATCCTTTGACATATTATTTATGCACCAGTAATAATATTACCTGTTTCTGAAAAAATATTAAACATGGTGATTCGATGCGCACCAAAGAATTCTTTGCCACCCATCCGGTATTCACCCACGCCGAATTCACAAGGTTTCTGGAAGCCGGAGGGAGCAGCAATGTAAAAACAAAAGAGTCTCTTCTGAAATACCATGTCAAGCAGGGCAACCTGTTACGCATCCGGAGAGGACTCTATATGACGGTTCCGCTTGGCATGAAACCCGAAACATGCCCGGCCGATCCATACCTCATAGCGGCAAAAATGACCGATGATGCAGTACTGGCCTATCACACAGCTTTAGAATTTCACGGCAAGGCCTATTCCGTGTTTACGCAGTATCAATATCTGACCTGCCAAGGAGGACGTCACACCACCTTCAGATCGTATACCTTTTCCGGCATTCGCCCTCCTGGGAAATTAAAAAATCCTCTGCAGCCTGGTGTCAAAACCGTGGACCATAATGGGCTGGACATAAAAGTCACAAGTCTGGAAAGGACTCTGGTCGACCTTCTGGATCGGCCACGCCTGGGGGGGAGCTGGGAAGAAATCTGGAGATCTCTGGAAGGAGTGGAATTCTTTGATTTAAAAATGGTGATTGAATATGCCCTGCAGCTCCATAATGCCACAACCATATCCCGGGTGGGCTTCTTTCTTGAACAGCACCAGGATACGCTTATGGTGAGGGATCAACATCTTGAACAGCTTCGCAGGCACAAACCCAAAAGACCGCAGTATTTTGAACGCGGCAAATCCGGGCGCCTGGTTAAATCATGGAATCTTATGGTTCCGGAATCAATCCTGGATCGTTCCTGGCAGGAGGTTATGTGAAAGTTTCAAGGGAAAAACTGCATCGCGAAGCGCAGGCAACTGGGTTTCGGCCAGAGATTCTGGAGAAGGTGATTCATCTTCTCAACCTTCTTGAAGCATTCCAGGGCCACCCTTTTATTGAGGGTCGTTTAGCCCTCAAGGGCGGGACTGCTCTCAATCTTTTCTATTTTGATGTGCCGAGGCTATCAGTTGATATAGATCTCAATTATGTCGGAGCACCAGACAGGGAAACGATGCTCGAAGAGCGGCCAAAGCTCGAAGAGGCTGTTGCCGCCGTTTGTGCAAGAGAAGGGTTCACCCTTCGCCGTCTACCCACGGATCATGCCGGAGGAAAATGGCGAATGAGCTATGAAAGCAGCCTCACCCAGTCCGGGAACCTGGAAGTTGACCTGAACTTCATGTTTCGTGTGCCTCTGTGGCCGATAGGCTTGATGGATTCTCATCCCATCGGGTCATATCAGGCTTCCGCGGTACCGATTCTGGATATCCATGAGATAGCAGCCGGTAAAATAGCAGCGCTCCTTGCCAGGCAGGCAAGCCGGGATCTTTTTGATGTCCACCTGCTCCTGACTCAGCAAAAGCTGGACTCTGCTATGCTCCGCTTAGCCTTTGTTCTTTATGGCGCCATGAATAGAAAAGACTGGCGGAATGTATCAATTGGTGATGTCAATTTCAGTGTACAGGAACTTGAAAACAGCCTGCTCCCGGTTCTCAGGGAAAACGCTGTTGGCGGGCAGGGCAGAGAGATCTGGGCAAATAATTTAGTCGGAGAGTGCAAGAAAGCCCTTTCAGTCGTTCTTCCCCTGGAACCAAATGAAAATGAATTTCTTGATCTGCTGCTTGATCATGGAGAAATTGATTCGACAATTCTGACCAGTGACACCACCCTGCAACAGCGTATTCAGAAACAACCACTTCTCGAGTGGAAGGCGGTCAATGTCCGAAAACATAAGGGACTGTAGCAATTGAAAAATCCTTGTCCGCAAATTGGAAGGAACGAATAAACCAAGAAACCCGGTCAGCGACCGGAAGAAAGAAGAAACGGCGTGTTGGAAGAAACGAAGAAACAGGTCATGTTTTCAGCCAGATAAGAAACATAAACAGATTGACAGAACCATTCGTATTTTCTATGGCAATCAGAGTGCCTTATTCTGTACATAGGATAATAAACTCAAAAAGGAACCACTGGCCCTATCAACAGGAATAACCAATAATAGCGATGAAGGCTCCTGGTAACTGGGTATAACACATGCAAGAAAATGAAACAGTTGAATTTAAGAAAAGCCTTTCTCAGCTCAAGGCCGGCCTTGTTTCAATCGCTGCCATTCTGAATAAACATGGCGCCGGTGAACTGTGGTTCGGTATGAGCAATGACGGCAAGGCCGTGGGGCTGGAGGCGAACGAAAAAACCCTGCGGGACCTCTCCCAGTCAATAGCTGCCCGCATCGAACCCAGAATTTTTCCTCATGTGAGTTTCGAAACTATTAATAAGGCAACCTGCATCAAGGTTGCATTCAACGGCAAGGATGGCCCCTATTTCTCGCCTATGGCCGCGCCTACATGCGAGTGGCTGATGAAGACCGGCAACTGAGTTCTAAGGAACTGGAAAACCTGATTCTTGCCAGAAACCGTGACGCACTGCGCTGGGACAACCAAGTAAGTGGTTTGGGTATTGAAGATCTGGATGAGGGCAAGATTAAAACCTGAATCCGTGAGGTATCCCGGATTCTCCCTAAAAATTGTGGGGCGCGAAAAAATTTCAACACCGCGACCGCCAGAAATTTATATATTGCCAGCATATTGCTGGTAAATTGGGACATCGTCCCCGTTGTTCTTTGAAAAATTGCTATATTTGCCTGTTTTTAGGCGTATTTTCCCGGCAGGGCCTGCTGTTCAGCCACTTTCCGGCAAATTTCTCTTCTGTTCTTGCATTAGCCAAAGGCAAGCCGGTTATAAACGGCCTGAAACGAGTCAAATGCGCAACAGTGGCGGCTGAACCGCAGCTTCAGTTTCCTGCCGGTCTCAATCAGTCTGGCTGCACGGTACATGAGTTCCTGAATAACGGTACGAATTCTCCTGCGCTTTGCCGAGTGGCGCACTGGTGAGCGATCACCGAGAAGGCCAAGCTGGCCGATAAACCGCAAGATGTTATAAGCCAAGCCGGCCAAGGACATGATCAAGGAATTGGTCGCAAATTTTCCCGAAGGCAACCGCTCAAGATCCATGTCGGTTTTAAATTCGCTGTGAAACTGCTCGCTTGTGCCGTGGTCCCGGTAGAGCTTGATGATCTCTTTTTCCGGCAGGTAAAGGGATGTCCACCAGCCCTCAAGTTCTATATCCGGCACCAGCAGCAACTGGCCGCGTTTGTCAATGGTACGTTCAATCACGCGGACGATCAGGCGGGTACTGAACTCCTTGCCCTCGTGCTCCTGAAGCTGGTTGAAACTGAATACGGCAACCCGTTTGCCGCGTCGTGGTTCGCTCACTTCTCCTTCTTGCAGCCCACGGGCCAGCCAGGCGGGAAGGTCCTGCTTGCGGGGATTCCATTTCAGGATGTAATCGACCTTTTTGTGGCCATAAAGCGTTGCTCGGGTCTCGACAGCATCGTGTCCGGAGTCAAGCCTGAATAACAGTGACTTTTTGGTTAAAGACTTGGCACGGGAGATGGTTTCCTGCAGAAAAGGAATAAAATTGTTTTGGCTGTGCTGGCTGCCCTCCCGGAACTCAAGATTAATACACCAGCCTTCCTCTCCCATGTAGGCGGCTATTGGCGCATAGCCGTCATAACCGTGATAGGTATGCTTGGAACCTTCTTTTTTGGTGCCGGAGTTGTCCATGCAAAAGACGTCCATATCGACGGCGACATGACCCATGGCCAAGGGGGTTACTTTTCCTTTGGCATTGCGGATGAACTCCGTGTAGGTGGAGGAAGCAATTGGCTGAAAAACTGTTGCGGTTTCGTCAAGGCGCTGGCGCAAGGTTTCGGGCGAAGGAACCGCTTTGATGCCAAGTGATTGCTGGAAATACCTGTCGTCTTTCATGTCGGCAATGGCTTCGAAATCGCTTTTGCCAAGCGAGAGGAGCCCGAGATAACTGCGAATGACATCTGTATTGGCAATGTCCTTGGTGTCGGGTATCGCCTTTTTCAGCTTGGCGTTCAAGCTGGTAAAGCGATTGATACCGAGCCCGATCAGGGCCAGGCCGGAATGAGAGGTATAAAATTCGTCCGATGAGCGTTCAAGAATAAATCGTTTCATTTTTTCACCTGCAGAGTGATGTTTTTAGACAGGCGAATATTGCAATATTTTTTGTTAAATTTCAACATGTTATTTGAAA